>NZ_JBEZJP010000420.1:0-7248 GCF_040653175.1 Actinomadura sp. NPDC048032 | reverse complement strand
GGGGCGCCCCCCGCGCGGGGAGGCGGCGCAACACCCCCCCCCCACCCCGGCCGCCTCCAGGACCACGTCGGTGATCGTGGCGGGTGCGCACGTCACGGGGCCAGGCCGGCGCGCTCCAGGAGCTCCCGGCGCCTGACCCGGCCTCCGGCCGTGCGGGGGATCTCGTCGACGACGTGCACCGCCGACACCGCCCGGGTCGCCGGCACGCGCCCGTTGACATAGGCGAGCAGGTCGGCCTCGGGCACCGGTTCGGACAGCACGGCGAACGCGTGGGGCGCGAGCCCGAGGTCGTCGTCGGGGGCGGGCGCCACGACGGCGTCCCCCACGGACGGATGGGCGGCCAGCACCGCCTCCGGGTCGCCGGGCGGTTCGCGGCGCGCCCCGGCGAGCCGCCCGAGGATGAACGCCCGCCCGTGCTCGTCGGCGAACGCCGAGTCCCCGGTGGGCAGCCACCGCCCGGGTCCCGCGGCGTCCCGCCCCGCCGGGAGCCGCACGCACATCTCGCCGGGCTGGTAGGACGGCTGCACCGCCCCGGTGCGCGGATCCACGACCCGCCACGCCACGCCCGGCAGGCCCCGCCCGACCGAGTCGAGCGTCCCCTCCTCGGCGGCGCGCAGGTTGAGGTGGGTGAACCCGCCGGCCTCGGCCGGCCCGTACGCCTGCCGCACCGGGCAGCCCAGCCGGGTCGCGGCGGCGCGGGCCCCCTCCGAGGCGAGCGGCCCGCCCGCGACCACGACGGCGCGCAGCGCCCGCAGGTCGTAGTGGCAGACGGCGCGCTCGTGAGCGAGGGCCTCCACCAGCTCCGGCGGCAGCACCGCGACGGTCACCCGGTGGTCCCGCAGCGCGCGGAGCAGGTCGTGGCGTCCCGCCCCGGAGTACGCGACGGCGGTGGCGCCGAGCCGCAGCACCGGGTTGAGCACCCCGTTCAGCCCGAGGACGGTGCCGAACGGCAGCGCGCTCAGCACCGTGTCCGCGCCGCCGAACATGGCGGACTCGGCGACCCTCATCAGGGCCGCGACGACCTCCGCGTGCGTCAGCCGCACCGTCCGGGCAGGGCCGCCTTCGCCCTCCGGCGTACAGGCCAGCAGCGCGACGTCGCCCCCGGCGCGGTCGGCCACCGTGTGCGGGGCCGCGCTTGCGGGGGCCGGGGCGGCGAGCAGATCGGCGAGCCGCAGCGGGGCCGTCTCGCCGGTGCGGCCGGTTCCGGCGTCGTCATCGCCGCCGGGAGCGTCGGTGATGACGGAGCGTGCGCCGGCCTCTTCGAGCATGCGGGACGCGTCCGGGCCGGTGACGGGGAAGGGGACGGCGCCGGCCGCGATCACCGCGTGCAGGGCGACGGCGAGGTCCAGGGGCTCGCGCAGGCGCAGGCCGACCACGTCCCCCGGCATGGTTCCGTCGCGTGCGAGAGCGGAGGCCGCGGTCCCGACCAGGGTGGGGAGTTCCGCGTGGGACAGGGCGCGTCCGGACGACGCGTCCAGCACCGCGGTCCTCCCGGGGTCGGGTGCGGCGCCGAACACCGCGTGGGTCACCGTGACCGCCGGGTAGGCGGGGTCCACGCTTCTGGGGAGCATGGCGCCGACGCTAGGCGGGCGCGCCGGCCCGCGCATGCGCCGAAGTGCGCAACCACCGTCGTATTCGACCGGCGCCCGGGAGCGTACGCGATGTGTACACACCCCCGGTCAGGAATCCTCCGCGGGGATGTTGTCCACGGCCCAGGCGGCGATCTGGGCGCGGGAGGAGAAGCCGAGCTTGGTCAGGATGTTGGTGACGTGGCGGGCGACGGTGGCGGGGCTGATGACGAGTTCGTCCGCGACTCCGCGGTTGCTGAGACCGCGGCGGACCAGGCGGGCGATCTCCCGTTCGCGGGCCGTGAGGCCGCCCGGCGGCGTGACCGGTCCGGCGGCGCCCGGCGCGGCGAGGCCCCGCGCCGGCGGCCGAGGCGGCGGGACCGTCCCGGGACCGCGGAGCGCGTAGGCGATCGCGTCGTCGGCGGTCATCGCGCGGCCCTCGCCCCAGTACTGGGCGAGGAGGGGTTCGCCGATCCCGCGGCGGATCGGTTCGAGGACGCGTTCGCGGCGCGCGCCCGTGCCGGGCTCGCGGCCGGTCGCCTCGCGCAGCGCGGACGCCGCGCCGGCGAGCGTCACCGCGCCCCGCTCGTCGCCCTCGCACGCGACCACCTCGGCGAACGCGTCCAGGGCGCGGGCCATGTCCAGCCGGATCCCGCACGAGCGGCTCAGCGCGAGGCTCTCGGCGAGCGACGCGCGGGCCGAGGGCAGGTCTCCCCGGGCCAGCGCGACGCGGCCGAGACCGGCCAGGGCCCGCGCCAGCTCCGGCCGCGCGCCGATCTCGGCGAGGACCGGCAGGACCGCGGCGTAGTGGCCGCGGGCCGAGGCCGGGTCGCCGCGCAGCTCGGCGAGCCTGCCGAGGCCGATCATGGCGTGGGAGGCGCCCCACAGATGGCCGATGTCCCGCATGACGGACGCGGCCGCGTCGAGCCGCTCGCGGGCCTCGCGCAGCCGCGACTCCCGGATCAGCAGGTAGCCGCGGGCCGCGCACGCGTAGGCGCGGGTCCACTCCCGGCCGGGGCCCCGGACGAGGGCGTCGGCCTCGTCCAGGCGGCGGGCGGCGGCGGCGAAGCGGCCGGCGCGGGCGAGGCACTCGGCGCCGGTGATCAGCGCGGTCGCGGTCATGACGTCGTCCCCGGCCTCCCGGCAGGGCCCGAGCGCCTCGTCGGCGCGCCGGGCGGCCTGGACGAAGTCGCGTCCCCCCATGGCGAGCTGGGCGCGGCCGGCGAGCGCCGGGCCGAGGACGCGGGGGCCGACGCCGCGGGCGGCGGACAGGAAGCGGTCGGTCCGGTCGGCCCATTCGGCGACGCGGCCGCGCGCGATCCAGAACGTCCGCAGCGCCGTGCACAGCCGCAGCCCCTCGGCGATGTCGCCGTGGTCGAGCGACCAGGTCAGCGCGGCCCGGACGTTGCCGAGCTCGGTGTCGTACCGGTGGAACAGCGCCACCCGGTCCGTCCAGGGCGCGGGCTCGACGCCGAGCGCGATCGCGCCGTCGCGTTCGGCGTCGGCGAGGACGGCGTCGCGGTGCCGCCCGCGGAACTCCTCCTCCTCGCCGGCGTCCGCGAGCCGCTCCGCCGCGTACTCGCGGATGCTGTCGAGCAGCCGGAACCGGACCTTCCCGCCGGTCTCCCCGGTCACGGTCGCGAGGGACTTGTCGACGAGGGCGGTGAGCGCGTCCAGGACGTCGTCGGCGGGCAGGGCGCCGCCGGACGGCGCGGGATCGGCGCAGACGTGCTCGGCCTGCTCCAGCGTCCAGCCCGCGAAGACCGACAGGCGCCGCAGGAGGACGCGCTCCGGCCCGTCCAGCAGGTCGTGGCTCCAGTCGATCGCTGCGCGCAGCGTCCGCTGCCGGGCGGGGGCGGTGCGGTCACCGGCGCTGAGCAGCCGGAACCGGTCGGCGAGGCGGCGCGCGATCTGCTCGGCCGACAGCACCCGGACCCGGGCGGCGGCGAGCTCCACCGCCAGCGGCATCCCGTCGAGGGCCCGGGTGACCTCGTGGACGGCCTCCGACACGGCGAACCCGGGCCGCGCCGCGTTGGCGCGCTCCAGGAACAGCCGGACCGCCTCGTCCGGCTCTAGGGGCGGCACCCGCCACACGTTCTCCCCCGCCATCCGCAGCGGCTCCCGGCTGGTGGCGAGGATCCGCAGCCGCGGGCAGCGGGCCAGCAGCAGGCCCGTGAGCTTCGCGCACTCCTCGACGACGTGCTCGCAGTTGTCGAGGACGAGCAGGACAGGCGGCGCGTGCAGCGCGTCGGCGAGCGTCTCGGTGAGCGGACGGCCGTCCTCCTCGGCCACGTCGAGGGCCGCGGCGACGCGCCGCGCGACGGGCTCGGTCGTCCCATCCGGGCGGACGTCGGCCAGTTCCACGAACCAGACGCCCCCGTCGTGCGCGCCGGCCGCCGGGGACGCGTCGAGGACCGCGTGCGCGACGTGCAGCGCGAGCCGCGTCTTGCCGATCCCGCCCGCCCCGCACAGGGTGACGGCCCGCATGCCCTCCAGCAGCCTGCCGAGGTCGGCGGCGTCGCGTTCGCGGCCGACGAAGGCGTTGGGCTCGGCGGGGAGATTGGTCTTCACGGCTCTGTGAGTGTGGCATCGCGCTGCGTGATCCGCCACGGTTTCGCGGTCTCGGTCTGGAGAGCGCGCGCCCGCGCCGGACCGGCGCCGCCCGAGCCCCGGGCGAGGACCGCCCCGGGCCGCCTGAGCGGCCCGGGTGGCCGTCAGTCGCCGGTGAGGCCCAGGCTCTCGGCCTCCTTCGCCATCCGCGCGGCGGCGGCGGACGAGCCCGCCGCGTCGAGTTCGTGGGCGAGCTCCTCCAGCTCGCCCCCGCCCGCCATGAGGCCGGTGAGCTCCTCGCGGGTGATCTCCTCCTTGGTGTGGTACCCGATGCCGCGCCCGCGGTTGAGGATCAGGAAGCGGTCGCCGACCGGGTAGGCGTGGTGCGGGTTGTGGGTGATGAAGACGACCGCGAGGCCCCGCTCCCGCGCCTGGACGATGTAGCGCAGCACCACCCCGGCCTGCTTGACGCCGAGGGCGGCGGTGGGCTCGTCCAGGACGAGCGCCTCGGCCCCGAAGTGCACGGCGCGGGCGATGGCCACGCACTGCCGCTCGCCGCCCGACAGGGTCCCGATGGGCTGGTCGACGTCGCGCAGGTCGATGCCCATCGCGGCCATCTCCCGCTGGGTGGTCTCGCGCATCGATCTGACGTCCATCGCTCCGAAGCGGCCCCGCTTCTCCGAGCCGAGGAAGAAGTTGCGCCAGACCGGCATGAGCGGGACGACCGCGAGGTCCTGGTAGACGGTCGCGATGCCGCGGTCGAGCGCGTCGCGGGGCGATCCGAAGCTCACCTCCTCGCCCCGCACCTCGTAGGTGCCGGTGTCGTGGCGGTGCAGCCCGGCGACGATCTTGATGAGCGTGGACTTGCCGGCCCCGTTGTCGCCGAGGACGCAGGTGACCTCGCCCGCGGAGGCCTCCAGGTCCACGTCGCGCAGCGCGATGACGTTGCCGTAGTTCTTGCCGACGCCGCTGAGCCTGATGAGCGGCGCCCCCTTCGCGTCCGTCATGGCGTCCGCTCCACTCTGCGCCGCACCACCAGGTTGACCACGGTGGCGACCAGCAGCATCGCGCCGAGGAAGAACCGGAACCAGTCGGGGTTCCACTCGGCGTACACGATGCCCTTGTTCGTCATGCCGAAGATGAACGCCCCGATCGCCGCGCCGACCGCCGACCCGTAGCCGCCGGTGAGCAGGCACCCGCCGATGACCGCGCAGATGATGTAGAGGAACTCGTTGCCGACGCCCTCCCCGGACTGGACGGTCGCGAACGCGAACACCAGGTGCATCCCGGAGAACCACGCGCAGAACGCCACGCCCATGAACAGGCCGATCTTCACCCGGTCGACGGGGACGCCGACCGCGCGGGCGCTGCCGGCGGCCCCGCCCACCGCGAAGATCCAGTTGCCGAGGCGGGTGCGCAGCAGGAGCCAGGTGGCGATCGCCGTGAACGCCAGCCACCAGAACACGGTCACCTTGACGTTGACGCCGAGCACGTCCACGTCGGAGGCGAAGACCGCGCGGGCGGAGGCGAAGCCGTCCATGTCGCGGACGGAGTCGCTCGCGACGTTGCCGGTGAGCGCCTTCGTCACGCCGAGGTTCAGGCCCGCGAGCATGAAGAACGTGGCGAGCGTGATGATGAAGCTCGGCAGCCGCGTCCGGACGTACAGGACGCCGTTCACCATGCCGAGCGCCAGCGTCAGCACCAGCGATATCACCACGCCCGCCCACACGTTCAGCGTGAACTGGTAGGCGGTCAGCGCGGCGATCAGCGCCGAGGACGTCACCATCACCCCGGCGGACAGGTCGAACTCGCCGCCGATCATCAGCAGCGACACCCCGACCGCCATGATCCCGAACGTCGAGGCCGCGTACAGGACGGTGGAGAACGAGCCGGCGCGCAGGAAGGCGTCCGCGACGATCGAGAAGAACGCGAACAGCGCCACCGCGCCGAGCAGCGCGCCGAGCTCCGGGCGGCCCAGCAGCCGCCGCACGGGCGACCGCCGGGCCAGGCGCTCGTCGGGGCGGGCCGCCGGCGGCCCGGCCACCGCCTGGGTCATCGCGTCCCCCGGTTCGCGAACGCCTCCAGCTGCGCCGCGTTCTGCTTGGTCACGATCGCGGGCCCGGTCAGCACGGGCCGTCCGCCGCCGAGCACGTTGCCGTTGTTCTTCAGCAGCCACAGCTCGTCGACGGCCCCGTAGCCCTGCAGGTAGGGCTGCTGGTCGACGGCGAACTCGATCGCGCCGGAGTTGATCGAGGCGATGAGGTCCTTGTTCAGGTCGAACGTGCCGACCTTGGCCTTGCTCCCGGTCTCCTTGACCGCGTCGACGGCGGTCGCGGCGAACGGGGCGCCGAGGGTGAGGATCCCGTCGATGCTCTTGTCGGCCTGGAGCTTGGCCGTGAGGGAGGACTTCACCTCCGGCATGTTGGTGCCCTGGACGAACAGGTTCTGCAGGTCTCCGCCGAACGTCTTCTTCGCGCCGGCGCAGCGGTCCTCCAGGCCGACGTTGCCCTGCTCGTGGACGACGCACAGCGCCTTCTTGGCGCCGATCTTCCCCAGCTCCGTGCCGGCCGCCTCACCGGCGATCGACTCGTCCTGCCCGAAGTGCGCGATCGCGCCGAGCTTCGCCGACTCCTCGGCGCCGGAGTTGATCGACACGACCGGCACCTTCGCGGCGGCGGCGCGGGCCAGCACGTCCTTCATCGCGTCCGGCTTGGCGAGGGTGACGATGATGCCGTCGACCTTCTTGTCGAGCGCGGCCTGGACGAGCTGGGCCTGCTTGCCGCCGTCCGGGTCGGCGGAGTAGAGGAACTCGACGTTGTCCTTGGCGGCGGCGGCCTTCGCCCCCTTCTGGACGATGTCCCAGAAGGTGTCGCCCGCGCCGGAGTGCGTGACCATCGCGATCTTCAACCGGGGGCCGGCGCCCTCCGGGGTCTCCTCGGACTTCTTGCCGCCCGAGCTGCTGCAGGCGCTCAGCGCCAGCAGCCCCGCGGCGGCCAGCACCGCCAGGCCCCTGGACGTCCCACGCGCGAAAACGCCTCTCATCGGCTGTTCTCCGTTTCTCCCCGAATGGTCGGTCTGAGGAGTTGGTCGAGGGTCAGGCGGCCTCCGCCGCCCGCCGCGAACAGCAGGC
>NZ_JBEZJP010000419.1:0-7253 GCF_040653175.1 Actinomadura sp. NPDC048032 | reverse complement strand
GGGACGGCTCCGGAAAGCGCTCTCCGTGGGCGCGGCCCGCCGCGTTCGACACCGGGCTCGCCGACCGGGACTGGCAGGCCACCTGGATCCGGCGCTGACGTCCTTGAGGTGCACGTGCGCGATCCGCTCGGCGGCGCCCGCCGCCAGCTCCACCGGGTCGGTGCCGCCGATCAGCAGGTGGCCGGTGTCCAGGCACAGGGGGACGCCCGACCCGTCGAGGACGCGCCGGACCTCATTGGATCGTTCCACCATGGTCCCGACATGCGGGTGGAGCACGGCCCGCACGCCGGCCTCCGCGGACAGCGAGGCGATCTGGTCGAGGTTGGTCAGCAGCGCCGTCCACCCGGCGGCGTCGAGGGAAGGACGCTCGTCATAGCCCTCCAGCCCGTGGACGGCGGCCAGCACCAGCGTCAGTTCCGACTTGGAGCGTTCCACGTCAAAGCCGGCCAGGACCCGCCGGATCTCGGGCAGCGGGTCGCGGTCCGGGTCGTGCAGCACGACGGGCGCGAAGCCGCCCACCGCGCGGAGCCCGTACTCGGCCAGCAGGGCGGCGCGCTCCCCGGCCCCGGCGGGCAGGAAGCCGTCCGGCCCGAACTCCGTGGCGGCCAGCCCGAGATCGCGCATCTCCCCCAGCACCCGCCCGGGGTCCATCTGGTGCCCCCAGCCGGGCACCTCGCACACCCCCCACGAGATCGGGGCTCCCGCGACGCGGTCGTTGATCATTGGCTCACCATCTCCCTGGGACGGGCCCGGTTCCGTGCTCGGCATCGGCCTCGCCGAGTCTGCTGAAAGCCGGGAAGGTATGTCAATAGTTTGTTATGACATTATGAGGTAATAAGCTAACCGACGGCGGCGGGTACGATCGTTGGGACGAGAGGAGGCGCCGGGTGTACCGACCGCGCGTGACCGTGGACCGCAGCAGCCCCGTCCCGCTGTACTACCAGCTCGCGCAGCAGCTGGAGGCGGCGATACGGGAGGGCGAGCTGTCCCCGGGCACCCGCCTGGAGAACGAGGTCGAGCTGGCCGACCGGTGCGGGCTGTCGCGCCCGACCGTCCGCCAGGCGATCCAGCACCTGGTGGACCGGGGGCTGCTGGTGCGCAAGCGCGGCGTCGGCACGCAGGTGGTGCAGTCGGAGATCCGCCGCCCGATCGAGCTGACCAGCCTGCACGACGACCTGGCCGCGGCCGGGCGCGAGCCGCGCACCGAGGTGCTGGAGCTCGGCACCGTCCCCGCCGAGGACCAGGTGGCCAAGGAGCTCGGCGTCCCGCCCGGCGCCGAGGTCACCCGGATGCGCCGCATCCGGTTCACCGGCGACGAGCCGCTCGCCCTGCTCACCAACTACCTGCCGCTCGACCTGCTCAGGATCGGCGAGGCCGACCTCGCCGAGCACGGCCTGTACGAACTGCTGCGCGCGACCGGCATCAACCTGCGCATCGCGAACCAGACGATCGGCGCCCGCGGCGCGACGGCGGCCGAGGCCCGGCTGCTGGACGAGCGGCGCGGCGTCCCGCTGCTGACCATGACCCGCACCGCCTACGACGACAAGGGCGGCGCGATCGAGTACGGCTGCCACGTCTACCGCGCCGACCGGTACTCCTTCGCCCTCACCCTCGTCGAGCGCTAGCCGGCCCGCCGGGGCCCGTCCGGCGAACGGCCGGTGAAAATCTCTTGATCAATTAGAGCGCTCTATTGAATTAGAGCGCTCTAATGCCTACCGTTCAGGCATCCCCCACGCATCAGGAGGAACCCGATGCAGTTGCGACCCACCCCCCAGGGCGCCCGCCTGGCGGCCGCGGCGACGACCGCCGCGCTCGCCGCGGCCTTCCTGTCCGCGGTCCCCGCGGCCGCCGACGGCGACGAGCTCGCCCAGGTCCGCGCCGCGCTGGAGACGCCCGCGAACCTCGACGACGACGCGGGCGGCAACGCCAACGCCGACGACCCGGCGATCTGGAGCCACCCGGACGACCGCGACGGCGACCTGATCGTCGCGACCCTGAAGCAGGGCGGCCTCGCGGTGTACGACGCCGCCGGCCGGCAGATCCAGCGGCTCGCCGCCCCCACCCCGCCCCGGCCCGGCGACGAGCCCGGACGGTTCAACAACGTCGACCTGATCTACGGCTTCCAGCTCGGCCGCCGCAAGGTCGACCTGGCCGTCGTGTCCGACCGCGGCCGCGACACCGTCCGCACCTACGCGATCGACCCCGCGAAGGCCGAGGCCCACCGGCCCCCGCTCACCGACGTCACCGACCCCGCGGCCCCGCCCGTCTTCTCGTCCTCCCTCGACGAGATCAACGAGCAGGCGACGGCGTACGGGCTGGCGTCCTGGAAGGACTCCCGCGGCGCCTCCTACGTCGCGCTCAGCCGCCGGCACACCTCCCGGATCGGCACCGTCCGGCTGGAGGCCACCGCCGCGGGCACCGTCACCTACCTGCACGTCCGCGACGTCGACCTGCCCACCTCGTTCGCCCTGCCGGGCGGCGGCACCTGGGCTCCCTGCGAGGACCCCGGCGAGGGACCGCAGGTCGAGGGCATGGTCGCCGACCCCGAGAACGGGGTGCTCTTCGCCGCCCAGGAGGACGTCGGCATCTGGCGCATCCCGCTCGGCAGCGGCTCGCCGCAGCTCGTCGACAAGGTCCGGGAGTACGGCGTCCCCGCCGCCTACGACCCTGAGACCGAGGAGTGCGCCCCGAGCGGGCCCGACCCCGGCGTCGGAGGCACGCACCTCACCGCCGACGCCGAGGGCCTGTCCATCTACCGGCAGGACGACGGCGAGGGCTACCTGCTCGCCTCCAGCCAGGGGGACGACACCTTCGTGGTCTACGACCGCCAGGACCCGCGCCAGTACCTCGGCCACTTCCGCGTCGCCGCCGGACCGACGGTCGACGGGTCGGAGGTCTGCGACGGGGCCATGGTGACCAGCGCCCCCGTCGGCGGCTTCGACAACGGCCTCCTCGTCGTCCACGACGGCGTCAACACCCCCACGGTCACCGACGGGAACGGCGAGGTCCGGGAGAACACCAACTTCAAGCTGGTGGACTGGGAGGATGTGGCGGACCCGCTCGACCTGGACGTCACGCCCGGCGACTGGGACCCGCGCGACTAGCAGCGAACCGCACCGACGCGAGTCGCCGCCATGCCCTTCATGGCGGCGACTCGCCGTACCCGGGAGAACACCGCATGACCCACCCGACCCTGGAGGACGTGGCAGCGCGAGCCGGAGTGTCGCGCGCGCTCGTGTCGCTGGTGATGCGCGGCTCCCCCAAGGTCGGCAGGGAGCGCCGCGAGGCGGTGCTCCGGGCGGCCCGGGAACTCGGCTACCGGCCCAACATGATGGCGCGGAGCCTCGCGGCCGGCCGGACGGGCATGATCGGCGTGCTCCTCTCCGACCTCCGCGATCCCTGGTACGGCGCGGTCTACGACGGGCTCGCCGACGAGGCCGCCCGGCGCGGCGTCCGCCTGCTGCTGGCCACCGGGCGCGGCGGCCCGGCGCGCGAGCGGGCCGCCCTGGACGACCTGCTCGACCTGCGCCCGGACGGCGTCGTCCTGGCGGGGCCCAGGCTGCCTGCCGCCGACATCGAGCGCGCCGCCGCCGGATGCGCCGTGACCGTGGTCGGGCGCTCCGTCCGCTCCGACCGCGTCGACTGCGTGACCGGCGACGGCGCCGCGGCCGTCGAGCGGGCGCTCGGGCGCCTGGCGGACCTCGGCCACCACCGCGTCGCCTGCCTGGACCTCGGTGCCCGCCCCTCGCCCCTGCGCCGCGCGTGCCCGGCCGGCGCCGTCGTCGCCCGTCCGGACGAGCTGTGGCGTCCGCCCGGGCCGCCGACGGCCGTCCTCGCGCTCGGCGACACGACGGGCGTCGCCGCGCTCGCCGCGCTGCTGCGCGCCGGGAGGCGCGTGCCGGACGACGTCTCACTGGTCGTCCACGGCGATCCGCCGGGGGCGCGGGCCGCGGGGGTGACGACGATCGCCTCGCCGGCCGCGGAGATGGGCCGCGCGGCCGCCGCGATCCTGCTGGACCGGATCGGGGACGGCGCGCAGGCGGAGACCCGGCGCGTCACCGTCCCGCCCGTCCTCGACGAGCGCGGCACCACCCGGTAGCCCGGGCCCCGGAAGCGACGCCCGGAAGGCGTGCCCTCCCGGCTCCGGCCGGATCCGCGGCACGCCCTTCAGCCATGCCCGCGGCACGTGGATCCGCCGCGCCCGAGACACGCGATGACACCGTGCGTGGGGGCCTCGCGCACGCCTCTGGCCGGACGCGGCCGGGCTGAGCCGAGCCTTGTCCCGCCGTTCCCGCAGCTCCGCACGGCCACGACCGGCCCGGGGAAGACTCCAGTCCAAGTCAGAACGTCAAGATGTAAGAACAAAGTCTTGACTGCCGTTCCGGTGCGGGCTACAAATGTGCCCCAAGCCACACGAAGATGACGAGCAGATGAACAACCGGTGTCCGCCGCCGGTCCATCAGATGAACTCGCCATCCGATCGGACAGCCATGGGAGGCACCATGCGGGTCGGACTGTTGGGCGCGGGGCGGATCGGGGCATCGCACGCCCGGTTCCTGGGCGGCCATCCCCAGGTCGACACCCTGCTGATCGGAGACGCCGACGTGCGCCGCGCCGCGGCGCTGGCCGGCCCGATCGGCGCCACGGCCGGGGACCCGGAGACGGTGCTCACCGCCGGGCTCGACGCGGTCGTCATCGCCACGCCGACGTCCACGCACGCCGAGCTGCTCGTCCGCGCCTGCGACGCGGGCGTCCCCGCCTTCTGCGAGAAGCCGGTCGCGCCCGACCTGCGCACGACGCTGGAGGTCCGCGACCGCGCCGCCAAGACGGGGGTGCCCGTGCACGTGGGCTTCCAGCGCCGGTTCGACGCCGGGTACGCGGCGGCGCGGCAGGCCGTCCTCGACGGGCGGCTGGGAACGCTCCACCGCGTCCACCTGATCACGGCCGACCCGGCGCCGCCGCCGGCCGAGTACGTCCGCTCGTCCGGCGGGATCTTCCGCGACTGCCACATCCACGACTTCGACGTCCTGCGCTGGGTCACCGGCCGGGAGGTCGACTCGGTCACCGCCGTCGGCGCCAACCGCGGCGACGCCTACTTCTCGGCCGCCGGGGACGTGGACACCAGCGCCGCCGTCCTGGTCATGGACGACGGGACGCTCGCCACGATGCAGGGCTCGCGGTACAACGGCGCGGGATACGACGTGCGGATGGAACTGTCGGGCACCGCCGGCACCTGGGTGGTCGGGCTCGACGAGCGCGCCCCGCTCCGGTCGGCCGAGCCCGGGGTGGACTGGCCGCCCGGCGATCCGTGGACGGACTTCCAGGAGCGCTTCGAACCCGCCTACGCGAACGAAATTGGAACGTTCCTGGAAATGGCCAGGGGCCGCGCGGACAGCCCCTGCACCGTCGACGACGCGCTGGAGGCGTTCCTCGTCGCCGAGGCCGCCACGCTCTCGCTGCGCGAGGGCCGCCGCGTCCCGCTCGCGGAGCTCCGGTGATCTGGGCGGCGGCGTTCGGCGCGGTCGCGCTCGCCTTCGTCTGGGTGACCGGCGTCAACGACGGCGCGGCCCTGCTCGGCCTCAGCGGGCGCTACCCCCGCTCGTCCGGGCTGCTGCTGACCGCGCTGGTGCTCGTGCCCCTCGTGCTGGTCCCGCAGGTGACCGTCACGGTCGCGCGGACGTTCACCGAGGGCCTCACCGACCTCGGCGACCGGCGCGGCGCGCTCGCCTTCCTGCTCGGCGTGACCGTCGCGCTCGCCGTCGTCGCCGGGCTCACCAGGCGCGGCCTGCCGACCAGCCTGACGCTGGCGATCGTCGGCGGCATCGGCGGCGCCGGACTCGGCATGGGCCTCGACGTGGCCTGGGGCGGGCTCGGCCTCGTCCTGGCCGTCGGCGCCGCCGCCCCACTGGTCGGCACGTCCGTCGGGTTCGGGCTCGGGCTCGCGTCGCGGCGCGTGCCGTCCTTCGCCGGGATGCCCGGAGCCGTCCGGACCGCCCACGTCCTGGCCTACACCGCCCAGTGCGCCGCCTACGCCGCCAACGACGGGCAGAAGATGCTCGCCGTCGTCAGCGTGGCACGGCACGTGGTGTCCACGCGGCGGCTCGGCGGGGTCGGCCCCGTCCAGCCGACCCCGGTGGTGCTCATCGCGATCGCCGTCGTCTTCTGCGCCGGCGCGCTGAGCGCCGTCCACCGGGTGGGCGAGCGGCTGGGGCGCGGGCTCGTGCTGGCCCGGCCGCTGCACGTGGTGTCCACGGAGGCGGCGGCGGCCGCGTCGGTCGCGGCCAGCTCGCTGGCGGGCGCGCCGGTCAGCATGACGCAGTCCGTCACCGCCGGGGTCGTCGGCGTCGCCGCCAGCGAGGGCGCCTCCCGGGTGCGCTGGCAGAACGTCGTCGGCATCGGCGCCGCGTGGCTGTTCACGCTGCCGCTCGCGTTCGCCGCGGGGACGCTCGGCGGCGTCGCGGTGAGGACCCTGTGAGCGCCGCCGTCCGGCCCGTCCGCCGCGTCCGGCTCATCTGGGACGACCTGCGAGGACGCTCCGGAGACCGGGTCGTCGGGCAGGTCGCCCGGCAGATCCGCGCCGTCCGCGACGGCGCCGAGCTGGCCCGGGAGATGGCCGCCGGGCGGGTCCCCTCCGGGGAGGCCCGCGCCCGGATGGCCGAGCTGGAGCACGCGGGGGACGCCGAGCGCGCGGCGCTCGCCGCGATGCTGCGCGGCGTCCTCGCCACCCCCATAGACCGGGAGGACCTGTACCGGCTCTCCCGCTCCGTCGACGACGTCCTGGACAACCTCCGCGACTTCGTCCGCGAAGCCGACCTGTTCGGGCCGCCCGGACTCGGCTTCGCCGTACCGCCGCTGGACGCGGTGCTGGAGGGGCTGACCTCCCTCGACACCGCCGTCCGGAAGGTCCTCGCCGAGCCCGCCGCGGTCACCGTCGCGGCGCTCGGCGCGCGCAAGGCCGGCAACCGCGTCCGGGAGACCCGGCAGGCGGCGCTGACCCGGCTGTTCGCCGGACCGCTGGACATCGACGTCCTGCGCAGGCGCGAGCTGCTCGACCGCCTGGACGCGGTGGGGCGGCGACTCGGCGAGGCGGCCGACGCGTTGTCGGACGCGATGCTCAAACGCAGTCACTGATCGAACCATGAAGCCGCAGGTCGGGGCTGCGGGCACAGCGCGAGGAGAGAACCCACCATGATCCGCACCATGATGAGAGGGCGCCGGGCACGGGCCGGAGCCGCCGTCGCCGCCGCCCTCGC
>NZ_JBEZJP010000418.1:0-7253 GCF_040653175.1 Actinomadura sp. NPDC048032 | reverse complement strand
GCGCCCGGCTTCCTCACGCGCCGCGAGTTCGCCGGACGGTACGCCGAGCTGACCGGTTTCGACCTCGCCGACCTCGACTTCTACGTCGCGTTCGCGTGCTTCAAGCTCGCGGTGATCCTGGAGGGCATCCACGCCCGCTACCTGCAGAACGCGACGGTCGGCGAGGGCTTCGACCAGATCGGCGGCGGGGTGCCGCTGCTGCTGGACCGCGCCCACCGCACGCTCGACGCGGGCTCGGTCTGGTAGGCGCCCGCCCGGCGGCGGGCGCCCCGCTCAGCAGCGGTAGGTGACCGTCGCCGAGCGGCCGGAGGAGAACATCACCGTGCCGGTCTGCCGGCCCCAGCAGAACCCGGACGCCCGCGAGACCCGCACGCCGCCGCTCTGGCCCGCTTCGAGGTGGCCGGAGCCGCCCGCGCTGACGGGCCCGGACGTGCCGGTCACCTGCCAGTTCACGGAGCCGCCCACGGCGGTGACCGTGACGGTGCAGGAGTCGTTCCTGCCCATGTCGCAGCCGCTCACCGACAGCGTGCCGGGCTTGGGCGGCTTCGGCGCGCTGGTGGTGGGCGGCGCCGGCGGCCTGCTCGACGGCGGCTTCGACGAGGCCTCCGACGCCGACGGCGAAGGCGACGGCGACTTCGACGGCGACTTCGACGGGGACGCCGTCGGCGACGTGGGGGACGAGGGATCGGTCGGTATCGGCTCCGGCGCGGTGGAACCGCCGGGCGGGGTGCTGCCGCCGGGCGTCACGGGACGGGTCGCCGCCGCGTTCGTCCCGTCGTCCCCGCCGCCGAGCCACGCCATGCCGCCGCCGAACAGCACGAGGACGCCGACGCCCACCGCGACGGCGGCGAGCAGCGGCGCCCGCCGCTTGCCGGGCGCGCGGTCGCGGGCGCGCGGGGCGGTCGGCTGGTAGGGCAGCGGCCAGCCGTACTCGTCGAACGGCTCGGTCCAGGCGGCGATGGCGCGGCGGTTCCCGGCGCGGTCCTCGGCGGTCGCGGCGGTCAGCACGTCCAGCCGCAGGTCGGCGGGGATCGCCGCGATCGGCAGCACCGACAGCAGCCGGTCCGGCGGCAGCGGCGGCGTCTCCCGCGCCCCGCACACCGGGCAGTTCTCCACGTGCCGGACGAGCGCCGTCGACGTCTGCGGGGACAGCGGCCACGACTCGGTCAGCGCCGCGACGCTCGGGCAGTCCTTCCAGTGGTTCTGCGCGATGAGGGCCGCGTGCAGCGCGGCGGCGAGGTCCTCGCGGGCCTGCTGCGCCAGCGCGAGCGTCTCCTCCAGCGGCATGCCGAAGATGCCGGACAGATCCACCTCGTCCAGCTCGTGGCGGACCGACAGGTCGATGGCCTCGCGCTGCCGCCCGTTGAGCGCGGCGATCGCGCTGTGCGCGAGCAGCCGGCGCTCCTCGCGGCGGGCGAGCTGCTCGGGCGTCAGCTCGTCCTCGGCCTCCGGGGCCTCCTGCCCGGTGTGCCGGTTTGGGCTGTCGCGGCGCCGCATGCACTCCTTGCGGGCGATCGCGTAGAGCCAGCCGCGCAGCCGCGCCGGCTCGGTGAGCCGGTCCACGTGCTCGCGGGCGGCGATGACGACGTTGCGCAGGGCCCCGGACGCCTCGACGCGGTCGCGCAGCAGGCCGTGGCAGTAGTCGAAGAGGAACGGCGCGTAGGTGTCGTAGACCTCGGTCAGCGCGATGACGTCCCCGGCTCGCAGCGAGTCCGCCAGCCTGAGGTCGTCATTCTGCGCGGCCCCTGGCTCACCGGCCACGGGAACCCTCCCAGTCGAAATCGGTTTCACAGATCTGCCCCCGACGAGCCCCGACGCGCGTCGGCCGACTCAGGTTGCCTGATCTTGCCACCAAGTTGCTGGGATTTCTCCTTTATGAGCGGATTTAAGTGACGAATCCGGTACGCCCCGTGGCCGTATCGCCATGTGGGAGAGGCCTCCCGGCGATGAAAGTGATCTGGGTCACTTCTGCGATCAACTGGTCCGCTGGCCGCCGCCGGGGCCGCCCCCGTCCTCCGGCTGGCACGACAGCGTCACGGTGCGCACGTCCCCGTTGGAGAAGCTGACCGTTCCCGAGCCGCCGGGCGGAGTGCAGGTCCCGCTGACGCGGGCGTAGCCGGACTGGCCGCTGCGCAGCGTGCCGCCGCCGCTGGCGCTCAGACCGCCGGACGCGCCCGTGACCGACCAGGTCACCGTCCCGCCGACGGCTCGCACGAGGATGGTGCAGCTGCCCGGGCCCGGGCCCTCGATGGTGCAGGAGCCGATCGCCAGCCGCCCGGCCCTCGGCTGGGTGCGGGTCGCGGTCGGCTTCGGCGAGCGCGACGGCTCGCGCGTCCTCGTCGGGGTCGGCGTCGGCGACGTGGTCGTCGGCGTCGGGGTGGCGGACCGCGTGGGCGTCGGGGTGTCGGACGGCTCCCGCGACTCGGTCGGGGAGGACGGCGAGACCTCGGGCGCCGACGTCCCGTCCGAGGGGCTCCGCGCGGCCGTCGGCTCGCCGGACGGGCCCGACATCAGGTAGAACGCCGCCGCGACGACCGCGATGACGGCGGCCGCCGCCGCCAGCGCGGCCCACACCCCGCGCCCGCTCCCGCCGCCGGTTCCGGACGGCGCCGCGCGCACGGGCTCCTGCTCGACCATGGAGGGCCAGCCCCAGTCGTCGAACGGCTCGGCTCTGTGCGCGATGGCGGCGAGGTCGGGAGCCAGCGCCGGGTCGGTGGCGGTCGCCATGACGAGCCCGCGCAGGTCGTTCGGCATCATCGCGACCGGCAGCACCTGCATGAGCCGCGCCGCCGAGACGGCGCGGTCGCGCCGGGGCCCGCAGACGCCGCACGCGTCGATGTGCTGGACGAGCCTGTGCACGGCCGGCGGCGGCAGCGGCCATCCGGCGCCGTCGACGATCTCCGCGGCCTCGGGGCAGTCGCCGCGTCCCGCGCGGGCGATGTAGGCGGCGGAGAGGGAGTCGTCCAGGCGGGCGCGGGCCTCGGCGGTCAGCCCCGCGGCCTGCTGCGCGTCCATGCCGAGGACGCCGCCGATCTCCCCGGCGTCCAGGCCGTGCCGCAGCAGCAGGTCGAGCGACTCGCGCTCGCGTCCGCGCAGGCCGGACAGGGCCGCGTGGACGAGCCGCCGGGCCTCCTGGCGCCGGGCGAGCTCCGCGTCGTCCAGGAAGCCGTCCTCGACCTCGGGCGCCTCGCGGCGCTGCGCGGGACGGTCCGGGTCGCGCAGCCGCCGCATGCACTCGTTGCGGACGAGCGCGTACAGCCAGCCGCGGAAGCTCTCGGGCTCGCGGAGGACGGACACGTGCGCGTAGGCGGCGATGAGCGCGTCGTGGAGCGCGCCGGCCGCCTGGTCCTGGTCGCGCAGCAGTGCGTGGCAGTAGTCGTACAGGCGGGCCGCGTAACGGTCCATGACCTGGATGAGGGCGCTCGGATCGCCTGCCGCCAGCGTCCGCGCCAGGCGCTCGTCGTCAGCGCGGTCGAGACTGGGCCAACCGGACACGAAGTCCTCCCGCGGGCTTGCTCGGAATCCTCGTCCGGGACGTCAGGGACGCCGGGGACGAGGCTGGAAAATCTCAGAGGGAGCGGTGCGCTCTCCCGGCCCCGGTTCGGTCGTCCGACCGGCGGCCGCCTCCCGGTCACGGGCCAGGGAGGGGAAGAGGTCGGAGGCCCGACGGCCCCGCTCCCCGTCGGGCCTCCACATAGATTGACGGCCGAATCCGGCGCCCGGTTGACATGGATTTCAGGGAAAAATCAAGAACTACCTGGCGCATCCGGAAGATCACCGATTGGTGGTCACTGGATCCGGCGGGACAGCATCTTCAGGAAGATCTTGGAGATCTCGCCGGGCGTCATGGCGATCTGCACGTTGCCGTTCGTCGCCGTGGCGATCTGCTCCAGCTCGCCCCGGTCCACGCCCTTGCCGAACCCGATCATGTTCACCTGGATCGGCTTGTTCGGGTCCTGCATGTCCTTGAGCTGCTTCAGCGTCTCCTGCAGCGACGGACCGTCCGGGTCGTCGTTCTTCCCGTCGGTGAGCAGCAGGATCGAGTTGCCGAACTCCGGCTTGTAGGAGTCGTTCATGCTCTTGTACGCGGCCAGCATCGTCCGGTACAGGCCGGTGTCGCCGTCCGGCTTCGGCTTCATCTGGTTGAGCGTGGACAGCACGAGGCCGCGCCGCGTGTTGGACCCGATCCGATCGCCCAGGGCGCCGACCGGCACCGTCTCCTTGTAGGGGGTCTTGCCGTCCATGTTCGTCGAGAACAGCCACTGGCCGAGCTCGGTGTCGTTGGACATCATGCTGAGCCCGCCCTGCGAGACCTGCGCGATGGCCTGGAGGCGGTTGACGTTCGGCCCGACCTTCTCGGCCATCGAGCCGGACACGTCGATCAGCGTCAGCATCCGCAGGCCGAGCGACAGCTTCGACCACGCCTGCATGACCTTCGCGACGTCCTCGCTCTTGGGCGCGGGCAGCTGCCGCGGCCGGGCGGGGCTGACGCCGGCCGCCTCGCCGAACCCGGGCGGAGCCTTGCCGTCCGTCGCCCGGAAGCCGGCGTCGAGGACGTCCCTGCGGGTCGCCTCGGTCCGCATCGCCTGTTCGAGCAGGCGGGCGGCCTTGCGCTGGGAGTCGCCCTTGGCGGTGACGGTGAACGGGTAGTCCATCGAGAGCGTGCCCTCGATCGGGTACAGCGCGACCGCGGGCTCGGCGGGCCTGCTCCGGTTGTAGGAGTAGAGGGCCTGCTCCGACGACAGCGAGATCGGCTGCTTGCCGGTGCGGTCCTTGCGGAAGTGCTCGAACTCCGCCTTGACGTTCGGGACGGTGCTCTCCCGGACGGTCCGCACGATGCCGGTGAAGATCGAGTCCCGGTTCGGGTCGTTCGCCAGCAGCGTGCTCGTGACCATCAGCGAGCCCATGCCCGCGGCGTTGCGCATCGGGTCGGGCACGACGAGCCGCACCGAGCCCGCCGGGATCATCTGGTTCTTGGTGACGGCGCCGCCCGCGACGCCGCCCGCGGCCTTCAGCAGGTTGTCCCACGACGGGCTGGCGGTGATGCCCTGCTTCTTCAGCTCCACCGCGAGCGTCCGCGGCAGCCCGACCACGATCGGACTCGTCGCGAGGGAGGTCTTGGTGGACACGACGCCGCTCTTGTCGCCGTTGTCGCCCTCGGTCCGCGCCAGCGAGATCCAGAGGGACGAGTCGGGGATCCACACGTCCGGCCGGTCGTTCGCCACGGCCTGCCCGGACAGCAGCGTCGTCACCGAGAAGGGCTCGGTCCTCTTCACGGTCGCCTTGACGCACTTGCCGTCGACCTTGTGCTTGCCGTCGTTGAACCGTCCGGCGGCCTTCTCCACCACGGGCGCGATGTCGGGCGCGACCGCCACGGACAGGTCCATCGCGCCGTCGCCGGAGCAGCCGCCGCCGCTCTCGGCGAACGCGTAGACGCCCACGCCGAGCAGCAGCGCCAGGCCCACGGCGCCGGCCATGGGCCCGATCAGCGCGGTCGCGCTGCGTTTGCGCCTGCGGCGCCCGTACTCGTAGCCGCCCGACCCGCCGCCGTGGCCGCCCGAACCACCGGAACCGCCGCCGTAGCCGCCGGAGTCACCCGAGCCACCGGAGCCGCCGAAGAATCCGGTCTGGCCGCCGTCCGACCCGCCGATGGCGTCGTACTCGCTGTATCCCGTCCCGGCCAGCGGCGAGGACGCCGGGGCAGGGCCCTGCGGCGACGCGGTCCTCGGCTCCTCCCCGTACCGGCCCTGGCCGTAGACGGGCTGCTCGGAGGACTGCCGGGGCGTGAACCACTCGGGCGTCTCGCCGGGCGCGCCCGGCGCCGTGCCGGGCGGGGCGCCCTGCGGACCCGCCGGGGGCTGGGCGAGCGGCGGGCCCTGGCCCTCCCGCCCTCCGAACCAGTCGGACGACCCGTCATTGGCCGGCCCGAAGACGGGAGTGGACGGGTCGTACCCGCCTTCACCCGTCCCTTCGGGGAAGTCATTGCGATGACGTCCGCTCACGGCTGCCCTCGATTCACCTGAAACCGGCCGATGTTCCCCGGCACTGTAGTAGTACGCCCCAGAGGTTACAAAGGACTCAAAACTGCTAATGACGCAGGTCATGAGCGTGAGCCCGGACGAACCTGGCGGCGCGCACGGCCGCCGCGCCCAGCGATCGGAGGGGTACGAGCGTACGCGAATCCCTCTCTAGAACCTGATTCAGTCCCCTTCCGCGGCCGGATCCGGCCGCCGCGCAGCCGGGGCACCGCCCGCCCGGCGGCAGACTTGGGGAATGGCCAGCCTGATCCCCGTCTCCGACCCCGCCGACCCGCGCCTCGCGGACTACGTCCGCCTCCGCGACGTCAACCTCCGCAAGAGCCTGGAGGCCGAGCACGGCCTGTTCGTCGCCGAGGGCGAGAAGGTGATCCGCCGCGCGGTCGGCGCCGGATACCCCGTCCGGTCGCTGCTGATGGCACGGCGCTGGGCCGAACCGCTGGCCGACCTGCTGGACGGCGTGGACGCCCCCGCCTACCTGGTCGACGACGCCACCATGGAGTCCCTCACGGGCTTCCAGGTGCACCGCGGCGCCCTGGCCTCGCTGGAGCGCCTTCCCCTGCCGTCCGTCGACGCCGTCCTCGCCCCGGCCCGCCGCGCCGCCGTCCCCGAGGAGGTCGTCGACCGCGCCGACGTCCCCGCGCCGCACGCTCGGCCGCCGCGGCGCGTCCTCGTCCTGGAGGACCTCGTCGACCACGCGAACGTGGGCTCCATCTTCAGGTGCGCCGCCGCCCTGGGCGTCGACGCGGTCGTCCTGTCGCCGAGGTGCGCCGATCCCCTCTACCGCCGGGCGGTGAAGGTGTCCATGGGCGCGGTCTTCGCGATCCCCTACGCCCGCATGGCCAACTGGCACGACGACCTCGGCAGGCTGCGCGCCGCCGGCTTCACCCTGCTGGCCCTGACCCCCGACCAGACCGCCACGCCCATAGAGAAGGCGTCCATGGGCGACCGCGTGGCCCTGTTGCTCGGTTCGGAGGGCGACGGCCTCTCGTCCCACTGGCTGGACGAGGCCGACGAGCCGGTGTGCATCCCCATGAGCGGGGACGCCATGTCCGCGGGCGTCGACTCCCTGAACGTCACCGCGGCCGCCGCGATCGCCTGCCACACACTGATGCGGTAGCGGGGCCGTCCGAAGGCCGGAAAAGGGTGGCAACCAGCCCGCGTCCAGAGCCGACTCCCCGCGGACGATCCCCGCGAACAGCGGAACGAGGATCATCA
>NZ_JBEZJP010000417.1:0-7263 GCF_040653175.1 Actinomadura sp. NPDC048032 | reverse complement strand
GCGCCACCCCTTCGCTGTGCACCCACAGCCGCCCGACCTCCACCTCGACAGGCGCGAGGCATCGAGCCAGACCTGGGAAGAAAAGATTTCCCCTCAGAAGTTCATGATTTCCTCGCCCTTACTGAGGAACTCATCGCCAACAGAGTGGCCGAGCAGAGTCGACCCTTTCTTCGTGCGAGCCCGCCACGCACCACACCCACTCCGTCCGGATACGAGCCGCCAGCAGCTAAGGCCGCTACTCGGCGACGTGAACGGATGTCCCCCCGGTCTCTCCCGGAATTCGGCGATATTGTTCTGCAAACTATACCGAAATCAGAGCAGGATGTCATCGCTCTCTTCAGTGAACTGGTTGGGATGGGTGTCTACCGACACCTCCAGCCAGTTTTCTATAGTGGCTTCGATTTTTATGATTCGTACTTCGAATACACCCCTTCACTAGTCCACGATCGCCTTAGGTCGATACTTCCAGGTGAGGAAGATGTGGACATCCGCGATCGCGAAGGTGTTGCCGAATTCAAGCTAACCGCCGATTCTATTATCTCCGATGTCGTGGCGTCAGTCAAAAAGTGGACTGACATGAAGTTCCTGGTTTGTTGGGAAGTGGGCAAAGACCGAGCATCCGGTGGCCAAGAAATTTCATTTCAGGAATGCGATGGTGCCATAGATCGCATGTATCACGGCGTCACTCATTTGGCTCGACTGCAGAGCGGTGGAGATCATGTGATATTCGTGATCTCCCTGAGTGACTGCCTCCGCAAGCTGACAGCGGAAGACTGAGTCACCGTGCCCGTGTTTCCTTCGCACCGGGAGACTGCCGATTCAGCGTTGGTTAGTGCATCCGCCACGGCCGCCGATGGTGCCATGGCCAGCGAAGAGGTGGCCGGTCGAGCTCAGCTGGGTGCAGTACCTTGCGGCACGCGGCCGCAAAACGATCGATCATTTGCTGCATGTCGCTTTGGTCCTCACGAGCGTACTGCCTCTGACTCTGGACCAGCGCTTGGCGGTCTCGCCCACTAACGATATCTGTGCCCCAGTCGCGCATCCGTCCGGTCAGCTCCTCGATGGCGGAGGCGGCATACTCGGCACTATGAGCGACCGCGTACGGGCCCTCAACGACTACGGCGCCAACCGCTTGTGCGACGGTGGCGCGCTGCTCTTCGAGGTTTCGCAGCTGGGCTAGCACGGCAGCTTGGTCGAAGTCCTCGCCCAAGAAGGCCTCCAGGAGTGCGGCGGCAGCGTCTCTCCGGACGAGGAGAGCGGTGGCGCACGAGCTGTAGGCATGCCGTCGAGCCTTCTGTTCCTCCACGGCGACTTGCCCTCTGCTGGTGATCCTGGCTGCGCCCAGTACCCCGAACACGCCAGCGGTAGTACCGAGAACCGTTCCGGCTATGCCAGCCAAGCCGAGGAGCGTCGCTGAGTCCACTGAGGCATTGTCCCCGGTTGTGGATCCCGAAGACGGTATATCTCGCATCGACGGTGACGTACCAGGGACCCGGCAGTCGTGATGACCGCTGGAAGTAGCTGGGGGCAATCGGACTTGGCGGCAACAGCGTCTACCAAGCGGCCCCATGGGCACACGTCAGGCACCGTCTGACCTTGGTGGAGGGGTGGAGGCAGGGGGTTTGCTACTTCTGAAGAGTAGACGGTACGGCCCCCGCCCTTGCTCACGTCACTGTACGAGTAGAAACGCCCCGGCTCAAACCGCACTGGGCGTTTTCGACGACAACCAAGGGCGGTGGCTGCTACGCGTCGCCGGCGGCAGACCGCGCCAGCGAGTCTGGCGGTGGCCTGTTCCACTCAGTCTCTCCGCGACGTGCCGCCCGACCGCAACGCGAAGCCGGAAGGCGATGCTTGTCGATCATCGGGACGTCAGCTAAGAAGCCCAAGACTCGCAAGGACCATGACGACGAGCGTCAGTGACACTCCAAAGGTCCTCGCACCACGCCTGATGTTGACCGAGATTCGATCGCCTTCGGATCGGCCCAGCATCCCATCTGCCATCCCAGCGATAACTGAGGCCAGCACCGCTACCAGGACAAGCAGTAGCCGAAAGCCGAGATCCAGTTGCATCTTCCACTCCTCCTCGTACTGCCCGGGGCACTGAGACCACAATCAACGCAGGTTGGAGGCTTGACCATGCTTCAGGACTACGTCAATACTTCTCGGGAGTACACAGGTTTAAAGAGGACAAGATGGGCCGACGCTCCAAACCGCTCGATCCACAGAACCCCCTTCATCGGTTCGCGAGCGAGTTGAAGTCCCTCTGCGACGCAGCAGGGGCGGAAGGATCATGTCAAGCGACCTGCAAGCGCGTGGGAATCACGCGTACGACCTACTACGCCTGGCGGAGCGGGAGGCAGCTACCCGGAGTAGACGCCCTGGATCTCGCCGTTAGAGCGTGGGGTGGAGACACGGCCTATTGGATGAATCGGCGACGCGAAGTTGAGCAGGAGTTGGCCAGGCTTGCCGACCGGCGGCACGGGCGACGGGAGCCCGAGCCCTCGCACCTGTACTCGGCAGCGCAACCCCAAATAGAGAGTGTTGCGAAGGTCGAACCATTGCCGGATGTCCCGAACAGAGCCGCTTCCACTCTTTTCAGGGGCAAAAGCCCGGCGATCGCTTCGCGACTATCAGAGGCTCGACAAGTCCTGGTCATCTTGGACTTCGATGATGAGCGCTCCAATGAGCGATCGGCCCTCGTACTCCTATCCCTGCTTAACCTCGGTCCGGATCGGGGGTGGAATGAGGTAGAACGACCCATAATTCGAATCACAGAAATGATGCACTGGATGGCCGTGCACTATGAAAGGAGTTATGCGACAAATACGCGAGAAGTGATACGCCGCTCTACGCTGCACCAATTCATTGATCGCGGTCTCGTAATACCTAATCCAGATGACCCTGGGCGGCCAGTAAACTCCCCTCGATGGTGTTACCAAGTATCCGAATCGCACTATGAAATCCTACGTTCGTACGGGCAGAGAGAATTCTGGCACAAACTCGCTGATCATTTCCGCTCCTCCTGGGGTCCCAATCAAGCTTAGAAGCTTGAAGAAAAAGGTTGGCCGAGCATAGAGTGCGCATGGCGATACGCGAATGTGGCCGGGCGACTGTGCCGGCTGAGCGAGCGTGAAGCGGGGGCCTCGCGGCCCCCAGCCCCCCGCGGGCCGGAGGGTACGCCCGCGCGAATCGGTCTGTTACAGCGTCTCGCCGTTCGCGCGGGCGCACCCTCCGGGACGGGTGTGGGTACTAACGGCGGTGCTAACAACGGGGTCGGATGATCTTGGACGGGAGTGGACGTCCGGGAGGTTGCGGCGCTGGTCAGCGGGCACGTGGGGACATGCCTGGACGGTGCTGATCTCGCTTGTAAATAAATGCTCTGCACTGCTGAGATCGGCTGTTTAGATCAAGGGGCGGCGGCGCTCAGGCCGCTGCGCGGCTCCGCGCCTGGCCGCCCGGAGCGTGCGGCGTGGGCGCCGGTCAGCGGACGGCCGCGCCGGGCCGCGCATCGTGCCACGCCCGTCGGCCCTGCCCCGACCGCTCACCGCAGGGGCGCGCCGCCGCCCTGACGCGAGCGGAGCCCGGAGCTTCTGAGCCCGTTCGGCGATGAGCACCAGGGCGTGACCGTGTTTGAGCGCTGTTGGAGTCGTCAAGGGAGTTGCCGGAAGATCGGTTCAGCGTGCGCTACTGGGGAACCCCGTGGTACCCCAGACCCCTCCTGGAGCCGGAGGGCACTCCCGCGCGAATCTGTCTGGCTCGGGGTTCGCGCGGGAGCACCCTCCGAACAGGTCCGTTCACGTGGTTGTCCGGTGCCGAACAGCCCTCTTCTAGCGGGTTAGCCGAGACAGCACCAGGTCACGGACTTCGCGGCGGTCTCTGGCTCCAGCTTCGCTTCCGGGGAGGCGCTCCGCCACCGTGGCCCAATGTTCCAGCACCGAGGCGACCCAACTCCACTGAGCATGTGTCAGTCTCACCGTGACGATCTCGTCGTCCGGTGGCCAGAGCCCAGATCCTGGGACGTTGGAAGACCGGCGTGCGACCTGGTCCCAGCCAGCCTCACGGATGCTCATGCCCATAGCCCTGACAACCTCGAAGTCTGGTTCTACGGTTGCCGAGCTAACTGCGTTGTCCACGGTGCCGTCGATCGTGTGCCATTGCGACATGGGCAAGCTGATCGGTGCTTCAACGTCATGTTCGGGGAGGGATGGGTCCATGGTGGTTCATGGTCTTCGCGCGGCCGATCAGCGTCAACACGGACCAGGCGTCGTCGTCGCTGGGAGCCACGTTGGGAGCCACACGGGCGAACGACCTTGGAATGGGGCGAACCGATCCGGACGAGCCGATGGCACGAGTCCGAGCGTGCGGACTGATCCGGACGGGGCCGGTGATGGTTTGGGGACCTACGGATCAGAAGGTCACCGGCGGGATGGGTTGCCGTAGAGGGAGACCCGGTCGTCGCGTTCGTAACTGTGTCGGCGTCCGAGGAACATGGTGTTCTGAGGCGCTTCGTGGGCGAAGCTAACTGTCCAGTCGTAGTACGTCCAGGTCATTGAGTAGCCAGAGAGCCGGAAGTTGGCCCGGTACCGCGCGCTTTGGCCAGGGGCCAGGGTGCCCAGGTGGATCGCTCGTCTGGTCACGGGGTAGGAGGCCCAGACCGGGTGACGCTCAATTCGGATCGCGCCGCTCGGTTCGCGCTTCAGGCCCAGCCAGTCCACCCCGGAGAGGTCGCTGTGGGTATGGAGCTCTTCGGACGGGACATACCCATCGGCCTCCCGCATCCAGACCTCATGCACAAGTACTTGCCCGTTGCCGTCACTGTCCGGGAGCGGGAATGACTTGGGGAGCCGGCCGCGCACGGTCGCCTCAGCCGCACCCCTACCACGTCCGGTCCAGACGATGCGAACCCGTTGGATGACCAACACGACACCGATCATGCCACCCCGTAGAGGCAAAGCGCGTCCAGGCGGGGGAGGTCGGCAGGTGGTGGCGGCGTGCAATTAGCGTGCAATCAGGCAGAGCGATCATGGGGCAGTCACGGTCACTGGCGGTATGAGCGGAGGCCAAGTCGGCCGGTATAACGGACGGGATCGGTTTGATTCCCTAGACGACAGCGCAGTGCCCGCAGGCAGCGGGCTGTACAGCACGGAAGTACCGCAACAGAGGCTTACGACGGCTGGCGTCGGCGACCGGGCGCACATGGTTTCACCCGTGTCGATGGCGGCGATCATGGGGTGGCCGGTTTCTTGTAACAGATTTTTTAGGGGTTTAGTCCCTTCGCTGGCTCCCAGCTCAAAGCCCCCTTCCCGTCGTTGGAAGGGGGCTCTTGCACGTGGGATTCACCACGGGAGCTACGGGACACAGCCGTCAAACAGGGGCGCCGCTCATGGCTTTGGCTGTCGCGCGTTTGCCGTCCACGATCTGGTGACCGTAGGTGTCTATTGTGATGGCGATGCCTGCGTGCCCGAGGATCTCCGAAACCACATGAAGTGGCGGCCCCTGTGCGAGCATCAGCGAGGTCCCCGAGTGGCTCAGTTCATGCGGATGTCAGAGACCGAGGCCTGCCCGCTAGGGCAGCTTGGAGGACGTGGGCGAGAAGTTGTCCGGGTCGGTGGGGTGCCCGCCTCGGACGGGAAGATCAGCCGTGATCTTGCCAGGCTTCGCCGGGCGCGAGCCGTGCCTTTGCCTGGTCGGCGTGGAGTGTTCGGAGCTTGCTCATGATCTCTAGGGTGAGTACGAGGGTTGGCTGTGACTTGGCCGTCTTCGACTCGCTGAGCACGAGGCTTGTCTTGTGGTTGCTGGTCTTGTCGTGATCCTTGATTCGCTTCACCGTGTGCGTGAGCCGCAGCGTCCCGGCCTCCCAGTCGTGGTTCGTCCAGAGGAGCCCGAGCACCTCGCCGGGAGAAGGCCGTATGCCGAGGCGCGGCGGAGCTCTTCCGCCCTCGGCGTTGGCAGCCTTCGGCCGGAAGGACAGAGCGGGTGGTGTCTGCTGGCGAGTGAGGCATGTCGCGGGCGTTGCCGCTGCGGACGTCAGAGCTCCAGGCGGGCCCTCGGTGTGGCTTTCGCGGCCGGTCATTTTGAGTGTGGTCGTTGTCTCGGACTGCGAACCGAGGTCCGGCCGAGACGATGCTCGGTGAATCTCGTGATCGCCAGGGTGATCGACTGGCCGCGTCACCGCCCCATCATCGAGTTGTCGAAGCGGGTAGCCAATGGGTTTCGTCGGTTGGATGTGGTCATGGAGAATCCGCTGTGGAGCAGGCTGCCGAAACAGGTGCGGGATCAGGTCGACGCGCTTGTCGTGGACCACCAGAAGCTCTCTGCGATCAAGGCGGTTCTTGACGGCTCTGGGGAGCCACGGCCTGGTCTGTATGAGTGTGTTCGGCTGGTCGCCGAACGGTATGCGGCTCTGGGGCGGCGTTTCCATCGAGCACCGACCGCTCCATTGGAGCTTGAAGACCTGGTCGCGAAGGTCCAGGCGCTCCCACGGCCACCATCCGCAGTGGAGGCCCTCTGGGATGGTGATACCGAGGGCTGGTTCGTGGTGCTGGTCGGTGTCACGCTCGACCCGAAGACCGAGCACCATCTCGCGACGGTTCAGCACGGGACCGACATCCGTGCGCTCAACGGCGAGGTGCCCCCCTGGCCAGAGGCGGAAGAGGCGATCAGGGTCGGTACAGCTCTTGCGGGACGGCTGGAAGTTCCGTTTTATTTCGCGAGTCCCAACGAACCTGATGACACAGCTCCACGCTGGTGGGACTCGCTCTGATAGGGCGCTCACAGTCGCCGGCAGACATGCTGAGCACGCCCGTCTTGGTCGATTCGGGCGCCAGAACCGTAGGTCGCCTCCTATACGCCTGAGACCGCGGTGGTGGGAACGGTGTCGCGGGATCCGGTGCTGGGCGGCTACATGGCCAGGACCACGACCGTGGAGTGGGAGGGCGACTGGAAGCTTGCGCCAACCTCAGCGGGTTCCACGGGTTCGGTGGCCCGACACGTTCGGCTGGTTGCTGACAGTGGTGGCTACGCCGCGCTGTTGAGGTGACGGGGGGACGGCGCTTGTGGTTTGGCTTGAGGTGTCTACCGGCCTGGTTGGCGGCGGTCTCTCGTGGTCGTGCGCCTGACTGTTGAAGGCGCTCAGCGTCGGCGCTGTGCGTTTTGCTGCCTGAGAGGCCTAGGGCCTGTTTCTTGGATCAGGTGCGTAGCCAGATGAGCAGGACAGCGACGGTGATGGTGCCGGTGAACAGGTAGCCGCGTTTGTCGAAGCGG
>NZ_JBEZJP010000416.1:0-7264 GCF_040653175.1 Actinomadura sp. NPDC048032 | reverse complement strand
AAGCCCGACACATGGGGCGAGCACCAGGACCGCTTCATCCGCCACCGCCTGAACGCCGTCCGGGCCGGCGATCACCCCGCCCGCTCCCCTACCGAACGCGATTCTGTACCGTGGCGCCGACGGACGAGGAGAGCGAGGCGATGGGCACTTCGATCGTGGGGCTCGGCATGACCGAGCTCGGCAGGGTCTACGGGCGCAGCCCGCGGCGGCTCGCCGCCGACGCGGTGCGGCTGGCCGCCGCCGACGCGGGCCTGGCGCTCGGCGACCTGGACGGGCTGCTGGTCAGTCACGGCCTGGGCGGCTCGCCCGGGATCGAGCTGGCCGACACGCTCGGCCTGCGCGACCTGCGGCTGCTGGCCCTGGTCAACTCCTTCGGCGCGACGGCCGGGGCGATGGTCTCGTACGCGGCGATGGCGGTGCTGAACGGTTCGGCGACCACGGTCGCGTGCGTGTTCGCGGACGCGCCGCTGAAGCCGAAGCAGTCGGCGGGCTCGGCCTACAACCGCGACGGCCGCGGGAAGGAATGGTACGGGTTCGGGGGGATGACGGCGGCGCTCGGTCTGCGCAGCGTGAACTCCCACTACGCCCTCGCCGCCCAGCGGCACATGGCCCGCTACGGCACGACGAGCGAGCAGCTCGGCGCGATCGCCGTGGCGACCCGGCGGTGGGCCGCCGGCAACCCGCTCGCCCAGATGCGCGAGCCGATCACGATCGAGGACCACCAGCGCTCCCGCTGGGTGTCCGAGCCGCTGCACCTGCTGGACTGCTGCCTGGTGTCCAACGGCGCCGTCGCCGTCATCGTGACGAGCGCCGACCGGGCCCGCGACCTGGCGCGCCCGCCCGTGCACCTGTGGGGCTGGGGGCAGGGGCACCCGGGTCACCGCAAGGAGCGCGGCAGCGACTTCGGCCTGACGACGGGCGCCGCGGCGTCCGGCGCGGCGGCGATGAAGATGGCCGGCGTCACCGTCGCCGACGTGGACGTGTGCGAGCTGTACGACTGCTACACCTACACGGTCCTGGTGACGCTGGAGGACTACGGGTTCTGCGCCAAGGGCGAGGGCGGCGCGTTCGCCGCGTCCGGCGCGCTCGGGCCCGGCGGGTCGCTGCCGACCAACACCGGCGGCGGGCAGCTGTCGGCGTACTACATGTGGGGCATGACGCCCCTGTCGGAGGCCGTGATCCAGGCGCGGGGGGACGGCGGGGAGCGGCAGGCGCCCTCCACCGACGTGATCCTCGTCAGCGGGAACGGCGGGATCCTCGACCACCACTCCACTCTGGTCGTCAGCCCGCACGAGAAGGGGGCCTAGGCATGGACGTCGGCGTTCTGCGGCGGGACGGGCGGACCGACCCGTTCTTCGACGGCACGGCCGCCGGCCGGCTCGTCGTCCGGCGCTGCGAGGCGTGCGACCGGTGGTTCGCGCCGGACGCGAGCGGCTGCCCCGGATGCGGCGAGGAGGACCTCGGCTGGGCGGAGGCGAGCGGCGCGGCGACCCTGGTGACCTGGACGGTCCTGCCCAAGGAGCCGCCCGTGTTCCTGGCGCTGGTCGAGCTGGCCGAGGGGCCGTGGCTGCACGCCCGCCTCGACGGCGTGGAGCGCGCGGACCTGCGGGAGGGGCTCGCGCTGCGCGCGGCGTTCGAGCATCCGGACGAGGGCGAGTCGTACGTGCTGTTCCGCCCCTGGACCGAACGCGGTTCGGTCCGTTAGCGTCGGGCCATGAACACCGAGGTCTGCGCACGGTTCGGCATCGAGTTCCCGCTGTTCGCCTTCAGCCACTGCCGCGACGTCGTCGCCGCCGTCACCAACGCCGGCGGGTTCGGCGTCCTCGGCGCCGTCGCGTACACCCCGGACCGGCTCGAGGAGGAGCTGCGCTGGATCGACGACCACGTGGGCGGCCGCCCCTACGGCGTCGACGTGCTCGTCCCCGGCAAGATCGACAAGGCGGCGGAGGGCGGCGGCGGCCTGGACGCCCTGCTCGCCGCCGTCCCCGACGAGCACTGGAACTTCCTCGTCGGCCTGTTCGCCAGGTACGACGTCCCGCTGCCCGACTTCGAGAAGGCGAAGCGGTCCAACGCGCGCGGCGGGGCGCGGGTCACCAAGGAGGGCGCCACCGAGCTGATCGACGTGTCGCTCGCCCACCCGATCGGCCTCATCGCCAGCGCCCTCGGCACCCCGCCGCCGCTGATGGTGGAGAAGGCCAAGGCCGCCGGGATCCCCGTCGCCGCGCTGGTCGGCACGTCCGAGCACGCCCGCCGCCAGGTCGCCGCCGGCGTCGACCTCGTCGTCGCGCAGGGCGGGGAGGCCGGCGGGCACACCGGCGAGATCTCCACGATGGTGCTCGTCCCCGAGGTGGTCGACACGGTCGCGCCGGTGCCCGTCCTCGCCGCGGGCGGGATCGCCACCGGACGCCAGATGGCCGCGGCCCTGGCGCTCGGCGCGTCCGGCGTGTGGTGCGGCTCGGTGTGGCTCACCACCGAGGAGGCCGAGACGTCCCCGCCGGTCAAGGAGAAGCTGCTCGCCGCCACGTCCCGCGACACGATCCGGTCGCGGTCGCGGACCGGCAAGCCCGCCCGGCAGCTGCGGTCCGCGTGGACGCAGGAGTGGGAGGGCCCGGACAGCCCCGGCCCGCTCGGCATGCCGCTCCAGATGATCGTGGCGGAGGGCGCCATGCGGCAGATCACCAAGGTGGCCGAGTCCGGCAACCCGGGCGCCCGCGCCCTGGCGAACTACTTCGTCGGCCAGTGCGTCGGCCTGATGAACACCGTCAAGCCCGCCCGCCAGGTCGTCTACGACATGGTCGAGGACTTCGCCGACGCGGTGGAGCGCCTCAACCGCATCACCGGCGAGGAGTCGGCCACTCAGCCCTGAGGGCGTCGAGATGACCGGGTCGGGCCCGCCGGTCCGGCCCGGCAAGGGCGACGTCCCGGCCCCGGCGCCCGCTCAGTGCTTCCCTTCGGCGTACCAGATGGTGCTGCGGAGGTCGGTCCCCCTGATCACCTGGACGCGCCAGGGCTCCAGCCGCAGGACGTGCAGTTCCGGATCCTCCGGCCCGCCGCGCCAGAACCGGCCCAGGTCGTACCCGGCGCCCCGCGGGCTCGTCCGCCGGTAGAGGTCCCAGACGCGGCGCTTGGTCTCCAGGTCGTCGTCCCAGGCGGCGACGGCGTCGATGCTGACCGCGTTCTGCCTCGGCGTCCAGTAGGAGAACGTGGTGTGCGGATTGCCGGCCAGATGCGCGGCCTTCACGGGCGTCCGGTATGTGGCGAGCCAACCCAGCGGGCGGCCGTCGCCGGTCTCCCAGACGGGGATGAGCACACGCGCGCGGGGCCGGCCCTTCGCGTCGACGGTGGTCATGGTCGCGTACACGATGTCGCCGATGTAGGCGTCGAACTGATCCCTGATCTCGGTGAACGACTTCACCTTCGTGGCCACTGGCGTCTCCCTTCCCGATCAGGCGGCGGTCTCGGCGGGCTCGGCGAGCGGGCTCCAGTCCGGGGTCGCGTCGTCCGGGGCCGCGGGCGAGCGGAGGCCGAACGCGACCACGACCGCGCCCAGCACCGCCGCCGCGACCGGGACGGCGAGGGCGGTGCGCAGGGCGTCCAGGCCCGTTCCCGCGCCGAGGCCCTCCAGCCGGACCACCCCGTACGCCAGCAGCAGCATCGCCCCCGTGACGGTCAGTGCCCCGGCGATGTCGAAACCGCCCGGGCTCCGCACCGCGCCCGCGCCGGGGAGCAGGGCCGGCGCCGCCACCAGGATCAGCGCCGCCATGATGACCGGCGCGAAGAACACCCACCTCCAGCCGAAGGACGCGAGCATGCCCCCCGCCACCAGCCCCAGCGAGAACCCGCCCGCCGCCGTCCCCGCGTAGACGCCCAGTGCCCGGGTGCGCGCTGGCCCCTCGGGGAAGGTGGAGGTGACCAGCGCCAGCCCGGCGGGCGCCATGAACGCGGCCGCGACGCCCGTGAGGAAACGCGCGGCCAGCAGCATCCAGCCCCCGGTGGCGAATCCGCCGACGCCGGAGAAGACCAGGAAGACCGACAGCCACAGGACGAACATCCGCCGGTGCCCCAGCAGGTCGGCGGCCCGGCCGCCCAGCAGCATGAAACCGCCGTAGCCGAGCACGTACGCGCTCACCACGCCGCCGAGCATCCCCGTGGACAGGCCCAGGTCGGCGCGGATCGACGGCAGCGCGACGTTCAGCATCGCGACGTCGATCCCCTCTAGGAAGATCGCGCCGCACAGCACCATCAGGACGCCCCCTGCGCGCCCGTTCATTCGCTCGCTCGAATCGGACATCGTCGCCCGGCACTCCTTCGACGGAACCGGACGGGGTGGTTCCCCAGGTGACGGCCGGTTCCCTCCTGTCACCGGCCACATCGTCCGGCACTGCCGGTGAGATCAGAAGACGGCACTTCCGAGTCCCCCGGTTACCGCGCGGATACCGGCCCCGACGACGGCGTTCTCCGGGGGACCGGCGCGGACCGCGAGGTACATGATCAATCGTGTGCGACGATGGCGGGGTGCCCGTTCCCCAGCCCATCGCGGCCGATCCGCCCGGCGTGGTCCCCAGGCCGTGGATCACGCAGTGGTGGCGTGACCTGGCGTTCGTCCACTGGGCCGTGGAGCCGCGACGGGTGGCGCCGCTGCTACCGAAGGGCGTCGCTCCGGACACACTGCACGGGGCCGCCTATGTCGGTCTCATCGCGTTCAGGATGGACCGGGTCGGGTGGTTCAGGCTGCCCGGAGTCCCGTACTTCGGGACGTTCCCGGAAACGAACGTGCGGCTGTACTCGGTGGACGCGCAGGGGCGGCGCGGCGTGGTCTTCCGGTCGCTGGACGCCGCGCGGCTGCTGCCCGTGCTGATCGCGAGGGCCGGGGTCCGGCTGCCGTACCAGTGGGCGCGCATGGCCATCCGAGCCCGGGACGACGTGATCGGTTACGCCAGTTCACGACGCTGGCCGGGCCCGCGCGGCGCCTACAGCCGGATCGCCGTGCGGATCGGCGAACGGGTGGAGGAGCCTTCGGAGCTGGAGCACTTCCTGACCGCCCGCTGGGGCATGCACACCGCCGTCCGCGGGCGTGTCGCGTTCCTGCCGAACGTCCATCCGCGGTGGCCGCTGCACCGGGCGTCGCTCCTGCGCTGCGAGGAGAACCTCGTGGCCGCGGCGGGCCTGCCGGGGCCGCTCGGGGAACCGGTCAGCGTGCTGTACTCGCCGGGCGTGCCGGTGCGGTTCGGCCGCCCGGACGATCGATCGCTCCGCTGAGCCGCGCTACAGGACGAGGGGGCTACGGCGTTCGAGGAGGACGACGTCCCTCCAGCGGCCGTTGAGGCGGCCCAGGCGTTCGCGGACGCCCACGGTGCGGAACCCGACCTTGGCGTGCAGCCGCAGGCTGGGGGTGTTCTCGGGGAAGACGCCCGACTGGATCGTCCAGATGCCCTCCTCCTCGGTGGAGGCGATCAGGGCGGACAGCAGCGCGGCGCCCACCCCCCGGCCCTGCGCACGAAGGCTGACGTAGACACTGTGCTCCACCACCCCGCTGTAGCAGCAGCGGTCGGAGACGGGCACGGCGGCGATCCAGCCGAGGACCTCGCCCGACGGGCCCGCCTCGGCGGCCACGTACCGGTGGCGCCCCAGCTTGGCGGCGTCGAACTGCGCCCAGGTCGGGGCCGTGGTCTCGAAGCTGGCCTGGCCGGTGTCCAGGCCCTCCTGGTAGATCGCCAGCACGCGGTCGGCGTCGTCCGGGCGCATGGCCCTGACGACGATGCCGGGTTCCTCGATCGGCTCGTTCATGTGCGTCCTTCCGGTCCGCGGATGTCAGCCCCATCCGCGAGACTTCTCCTCCATGAGCCTGCCAGAGGATTTGGACGAGTTGGCGCGAGCCGTCATCGACGAGAACCGGTACATGACCCTGGGGACGAGCGAGGCCGATCACCGGCCCCGCCTGTCGCCGGTGTACTTCACGCACGCCGGCTACCGCACGTTCTACTGGGTGTCCTCCCCGGACGCGCGGCACTCCGGCAACATCGCCGCGCGCCCGGAGGTCGCCCTCGTCGTCTACGACTCGAACGTGGAGATCGGGCAGGGCCGCGCCGTCTACGTCGACGCCGTGGCCTCCGTCGTTCCGGACGATGATCTGCCGCGGCGCTGCGCCGAGGCGTTCCCCGACGCCGGTCCGGGCGCCGTGGCCTTCCAGCCGGACGAGCTCAGCGGCGACGCCCCGCTGCGCCTCTACCACGCGGACGCGACCGGATACGAGGTTCACCTGCCGGGCCGCGACCCGCGCAACGCCGCCGGGATCGACACCCGGCGCCGCGTGCACCCGGTGAAGCAGACCTGAGGCCGCCCGTCACCCCTGGCCGGGGTCGCGCACGGCGGTGACGGCCATGGTGGCGTAAGGCATGACGAATGAGCCCCCCATGGCGTCGACGGCCTCGCCGACGCCCTCCAGCACCCGCGCCCGGTCGGCCTCCGGGAGCCTGGTGAGCGTGCCGTGGGTGGGCATCTGGTCCAGCCACTCGTCGCGGGTGTAGGTGTGCTCCCAGTCGAACCGCCATTGCTCCGGCGCGCCGAAGCCTCCGGCGGCCCGAATCCCGTCGGCGGCCTTGGCGAACATCATCTGGTAGATCTCCATGGCCGGCCTGTCCGCGTGGACGGTGAACGGCGAGTCGGGCACGACCCGCCGGTAGACGGCGGCGAAGGCGTCCGCCACGGCGGGCGGGAGCTGGAACACGTGCCAGAACGCCGCCAGCCGGCCGCGCGGGCGCAGCACCCGCGCCGCCTTGGCCGCTCCGGCGACCGGGTCCACCCAGTGCCAGGCCGTCCCGGCGATCACGGCGTCGAAGCCCCGGCCCGCGGGGTCCCAGGACTCGAACGTCGCCTCCTCGACCTCCAGGCCGCCGCGCCGCGCGAAGGCGGCCATCCGCGCGTCGGGCTCGACGCCGAGCACCGTGCAGCCGGCCGCCTGGAACTGGCGGGCCTCGATGCCCGTGCCGCAGCCGACGTCGAGGACGTCGGGGCCGGGGCAGGCGGCGGCGATCCGCTCCACGAGGGCGTCGGGATAGCGGGGCCGGGCGCGGTCGTAGCGTTCGGGGTCCGTGCCGAAGGACTCCGCCACCTCGCGGGCGCGATGCGGCTCGGGGGACGGGTCGGTCGCTATAATGGGCATGCGCCCACTATGAATGGGCGCTTGCCTGGCCCATCTCCTCGTTGAAGTACGGGAAATGCCAGTCCTGCGGGTCTTCGACGACTCCGTCGAGCGAGATGAACA
>NZ_JBEZJP010000415.1:0-7302 GCF_040653175.1 Actinomadura sp. NPDC048032 | reverse complement strand
GTGGTGCGTTCGGCGGCGCCGCCGCCCGCGGCCGCGACGCCGCTGCTGGCGAGGACGGCGCCGGCCACGCCCAGGGCCACGATGGTGCGCGGCCCGCGGCGGCGGGGGCCGGGCCCCGACGGGGCCGGCGGTTCGGGGGCGTCGCAGGCCGGGTCGTCGACGTCGACGATCAGGGCGCGCAGGAGCCGCACCGCAGGGTCGCGGTCGTCGGAGGGCTCCGCGGGGTCGCGGTCGTCGTCCTGCGGGACGGCGGGGCGGGCTTCGGCCCGGGCCTCGCCGGGGCTCTCACCAGGAGCGGCGGAACCGGCAGCGCCCCGGGCCGCCAGCGACTCGAAGAGCGCGTCGGTCCGCCGGACCGCGGAAAGGTCCACGGGCGGGACGGCAGGCGGACGGGACCGCGGCGCCTGCGCCGGGGCGTCGCCGCGGCGGGCGGGGTCGTCCGGATCCGGGGCGCCCCGCAGGCCGGTGAGGGGGCCGCGCTCCGTCAAGCGATCGACTCCTCTCTGGCCATCGCGCGCAGCCGGGCCAGGGCCCGGTGCTGCGCGACCCGTACCGCCCCCGCGGACATGCCCAGCACATTACCGGTCTCCTCCGCCGACAGGCCCGCGACGACCCGCAGCAGCACCAGCTCGCGCTGGTGCTCGGGCAGCCGGGTGAGCAGGTCGCGGGCGCGCTGCGCCTCGATGTAGCGGACCACCGTCTCCTCGGGGCCCGGGCGGTCGTCCGGACCGTCCGGCAGGTCCTCGGTGGGGACGGCGGCGCGGACCGCGCTGCGCAGCGCGTCCGCGATCTTGTGCGCGGCGATGCCGAAGACGAAGGACGCGAACGGCCGGCCCATGTCCCGGTAGCGGGGCAGGGCCGACAGGACGGCGATGCAGACCTCCTGCGCCACGTCGTCGGCGATGTGGTACTGCCCGGAGACCCGGCCGAGCCGGGCCCGGCAGTACCGGACGATCATGGGCCGCACCTCGGCGATGAGGACCTCGATGGCGCCCGGGTCGCCCTGCACGGCGAGATGGGTCAGCTCCCTGAGGTCGCCGTCGCCCGCGTCGGCGGCGCGCAGCGCCCGCGCCGAACGGGGGGCGGGAGGGGCGGGCCCGTTCGAGGGGTCGGCAGCACGCGCGGCCATGGTTCCGGCGAAGCTTCCCTCGGTCACGTCAAGCATGATGCCCAGCACCCCCGGGCGTGTCTCCACTGTCGTCTACAACGGAATGGTCACAGTGCGGGAGCGAACCTGGAGTTATCACGCGTCGTGGTCATCGCGCTGCCGGGCGTGGCGGACTTCTGCGGGCGAAGACGCGCTTTCTCCGGCGGCGGGACGGCCACCCGGCCGTGACGCGGCGAGGCCCCCGCCCGGACGGACGGGGGCCTCGCCTACGCTCCCCGGACGGGACGAGCCCGCCGGTCGGCCGATCTCAGTGGCCGTGACCGTGGCCGTGGCCGTGGCCGCCGCCGGCGGCCTCGTCGGCCTCCTCCGGCTTGTCGACCACGAGCGCCTCGGTGGTGAGGAGCATGCCCGCGATGGAGGCGGCGTTGGTGACCGCCGAGCGGGTGACCTTCACCGGGTCGATGACGCCCTGGGCGATCAGGTCGCCGTACTCGCCGGTGGCGGCGTTGTAGCCGTGCCCGGCCTGCAGCGCCTCCACCTTGGAGACGACGACGTAGCCCTCCTGGCCGGCGTTCTCGGAGATCCAGCGCAGCGGCTCGGGCAGCGCGCGGCGGACCGCCTCGGCGCCGGTCGCCTCGTCGCCGGACAGGCCGAGGGCGCCGAAGCCCTCCTTGGCGACGTGCACCAGGGCGCTGCCGCCGCCGGAGACGATGCCCTCCTCGATCGCCGCGCGGGTCGCCGAGATGGCGTCCTCCAGGCGGTGCTTCTTCTCCTTCAGCTCCACCTCGGTGGCGGCGCCGACGCGCAGCACGCAGACGCCGCCGGCCAGCTTGGCCAGGCGCTCCTGCAGCTTCTCGCGGTCCCAGTCGGAGTCGCTGTTCTCGATCTCCACCTTGATCTGGTTGATCCGGGCGGTGACCTCGTCCGCCGAGCCCTCGCCGTCGACGATGGTGGTGGCGTCCTTGGTGACGGTGATCCGGCGAGCGCGGCCGAGGTCCTCCAGCCCGATCGAGTCGAGCTTGAGGCCGATCGCCTCGCTGACGACCTGGCCGCCGGTCAGGGTGGCCATGTCGCCGAGCATCGCCTTGCGGCGGTCGCCGAAGCCGGGCGCCTTGACCGCGACGGACAGGAAGGTGCCGCGGATCTTGTTGGCGACGAGCAGCGCCAGCGCCTCGCCCTCGACGTCCTCGGCCACCACGAGCAGCGGCTTCTTGGTCTGGGCGACCTTCTCGGCCAGCGGCAGGAACTCCTGCACGTTGGAGATCTTGCCGTCCACGATCAGCACGTAGGCGTCCTCCAGGACGGCCTCCATGCGCTCGTGGTCGGTGACCATGTGCGGCGACAGGTAGCCCTTGTCGAACTGGAGACCTTCGGTGAACTCCAGTTCGAGGCCCATCGTGTGGGCCTCCTCGACGGTGATGACGCCGTCCTTGCCGACCTTCTCGAACGCCTCGGCGATCAGCTCGCCGATCTGCGGGTCCTGCGCGGAGATGGTCGCGACGTGCGCGATCTCGCCCTTCTCCTCGACCTCGCGGGCCGACTTCAGCAGCTGGTCGGAGACGTACTGGGCGGCCGCGTCGATGCCCCGCTTGAGGGCGAGCGGCGAGGCGCCGGCCGCCACGTTGCGGGTCCCTTCGCGGACCAGCGCCTGCGCGAGGACGGTCGCCGTGGTGGTGCCGTCGCCCGCGATGTCGTTGGTCTTGGTCGCCACTTCCTTGGCGAGCTGGGCCCCGAGGTTCTCGTAGGGGTCCTCCAGCTCCACCTCGCGGGCGATGGTGACGCCGTCGTTGGTGATCGTCGGCGCGCCGAACTTCTTGTCGATGACGACGTTGCGGCCGCGCGGGCCGATCGTCACCTTGACGGCGTCCGCGAGAGCGTTGACGCCGCGCTCAAGAGCCCGGCGAGCGTCCTCCTCGAACTCCAGGATCTTCGCCATGCGGATACTCCTCTTTCACGCGATCCGCCCCGGCGGGCCGCCCGAAGGCGGCGCCGACCGGGGCGGGTGCATCACGTCTCGGTGATTACTTCTCGATGACCGCGAGCACGTCGCGGGCCGAGAGGACGAGGTACTCCTCGCCGTTGTACTTGACCTCGGTGCCGCCGTACTTGCTGTAGAGCACGACCTCGCCGACCTTGACGTCGACGGGGACGCGCTCGCCCTTGTCGTCGACGCGACCCGGGCCAACGGCAAGGACGGTGCCCTCCTGGGGCTTCTCCTTGGCGGTGTCCGGAATCACCAGGCCCGACGCGGTGGTGGTCTCGGCCTCAAGCGGCTGGACGACGATGCGGTCCTCAAGCGGCTTGAGAACAACCTTGGTGGCGGTCGTCACGATCTGACCTCCCCTTCGATTGGTCCTCGGCCGGCCACGGATGACCGACCAGCACATGTGACAGAAGAGGCGACCCTGGACCGGCCTGCCGTCGCGGGTGCCAGACCGACCTTCGTCGCTGTATTTGGCACTCTACCCTTGAGAGTGCCAGTCGTGAGACTATTCCGTGCCCGGTACCCCGTCAACACGGACACGGGCCCGCCCGGCGACCGTCTCCAGAGGTTCACCCGCGGCCGCCGTCCGGTCTCCGCCGTCCGGCTCGGCCGCTAACTTCCACCCTATGGACATCGCGTCGTTCCGGGCCCTGAGCACCCCCTCCGGCCAGGCGCTCCTGAGGGAGACGGCCGAGGCGGACGTGAGCGAGGACGGCCTGCTCGCCACGGCGTCCCGCCTGCGGGAGCGGCACGATCCCGCGCTCGTGGCCGCCGCGCTGACGCAGGTCCGGTTGAGGAAGCGGGCATGGGCCAAGTTCGGGGCGGACGCCGACCGCATGTACTTCACGCAGGCGGGGCTTGAGCAGTCGACGCGCGCGAGCGTGGCGGCCTACCGTGCCGGAAGGTTCGCGGACCTGCCGCCCGGCGCGCGCGTGCTGGAGCTCGGATGCGGGATAGGCGCCGACCTCATCGCCCGAGCGCGCGCGGGCCTGGCCGGGGACGGCGTGGAACTGGACCCGCTGACCGCCGAGGTGGCCCGCGCCAACCTGGCCGTCTTCGGGCTCGACGGTCTCGCCTCCGTCCGGGTCGGGGACGCCACCGAGGAGGACCCGTCCGGGTTCGACGCGGTCTTCGCCGATCCTGGGCGGCGCACGGCGCGGGGCCGTGTCTTCGATCCCCGTTCGTATGAGCCGCCGCTCGACGTCGTCCTGGCCATGGCCGGCCAGGTGCCCGCGGCCTGCGTGAAGGTCGCGCCCGGCATCCCGCATGAGGCCGTGCCGGACGACGCAGAGGCCGAGTGGATCTCGGTAGGGGGTGAGGTCAAGGAAGCAGCCCTGTGGCTGGGCAGGCTGGCCGGGGAGGCGGGTCGACGGGCCACTCTCCTCGCGTCCGACACCCATCTCTCGGGAACAGAGCCCCAGGTGTGGACCATGACCCCCCAAGGGCTCGGCGACCCGGACGTACGCGCGTGGGGCCGTTACCTGTACGAGCCTGATGGCGCCGTGATCCGGGCCCACTTGGTCGGCGAAGTCGCGGAACTGGTCGGGGGCGGCTTGGCGGACCCCCACATCGCGTACGTCACCTCCGACGAGCTGCGCCCGACGCCCTTCGCCTCCGCCTACGAGGTGGAGGACGTGATGGCGTTCTCCGTGAAGCGGCTGCGCGCCGAACTGCGCCGCCGCGAGATCGGCGTGCTGACCGTCAAGAAGCGCGGTTCCGCCGTCGACGTCGACCGGCTCCGCCGCGACCTCGGCTTCGGCGGGCGCCGCGCGGGCCGCGGCGCCAAGGAGCTGACCCTCGTGGTGACGCGCGTGGGGCGCGATCCCGTCGCCCTGCTGGCGCACCCCGTCGCGGGGGCCTGACCGGCCGGTCGCCGGGGCCTGACCCGCCCGGGACGGGCTCCGCCCGGCAACCCTGCCCAAAGATCTCCCACTGGGCGGCGCAACACCAAGGGGGACCAGGCGACGCGCCATGGCGGTGCAAATCATCGATGCTTTCCGGCATTGCGCGCACCAGGGATAGCGGCTGCCCGGCAAGGGCACGGCGCGGCGCGGGAATCGGCGCGCCGAGATCAACGGGCGCGAAAAACACCAAGGCAGGTTCACCGGCCGGGACGCCCGTCCCCCTAAAGCCCTCCCGAAAAGGCCCGGAACCCGCCCCTCGCAATCACTCCCGACGCCTGCGCGTCGGGCGGGTGTGGCCGTCCCCGGGGTTCGGGAACTGCCGATGTTGGACGAGATGTACGGACAGAACGGCACCCGGAACGCCGGACCCGTCCCGCGCCGCCCGCCACCGCCCACCCCACCTATCCCCCCAACAAGGACAATATGCCTGAAGTGGTAAAAGCAGCCATGCATTCGGCGATATCTCGCTATCCCGTCTAGTCGGATAACAGGCGCATTCCGCAGAACTCGCAATCTTCTCTGCTACCCGTTTTGGCCGCGCTCTACACGCACTACAGTGGCCACTCCAGAGATTCATTTGCCGTGCGTCATTTCGTCGCGCCGGCACACGAAGGAGCATCGGGTGGAAACGAATCACAACTTCCTGCAGACGGGGGGTCAACCGGTCTCGGATCGGATGCGGGAGTTGCTCGCCCGTGCGGCGCAGGACCACGTCTACGAACAGCGTTCACAGGGTCAGGTCCTCGACGAGATCCGCCAGCGCCTGGAAGGCATGGAGTGGCTTCTCCGCGAGGTCCGGGAGCGCGAGCTCAGCGGGCTGACCGGACAGATCGAGAGCGTCCGCGGGCAGGTCGACGACCTGTCCGGCAAGCCCCCTGAGTGGGCCGAGGGCCTGGCCGAGCACATCGAGGCGTTCGGCGAGCGGGTCAAGCCCGTCGCCGAGCTGCCCGCGCTGTGGGCCGACGTCGGCGTGGTGGCCGAGAACGTCGACGAGGGCCTGACCCGCATCCAGGCCGTCCTCGACTCCGCGCAGCAGATCACCGACGCCACGCAGCAGGCGTCGCAGCGCATGGACGAGATGACCAAGCGGCTGGACAAGCTCCAGGGCAGCATGGAGGCCGCGTCCGTCCGCTTCAACCGGCTCGACAAGTCGCTCGCGGAGCTCGGCCACCGGTCCGAGCGGCTCGAACACTCCGTCAACGGGGTCACCTCACGGGTCGACCAGGCGCTCGGCGAGATGGCCGAGCGCATGGAGCAGGGTCTTGAGGCGGTCAACGGCCGGGTCGAGGGCGTCGGCGGCCGCCTCGACGGGCTCGACGGGCGGCTGGACGGCGTCGACGGGCGCCTCGAAGGGGTCTCGGGCAAGCTGGGCGGGCTGGACGGCCGGTTCGAGAGCGTCGACGGGCGGCTCGACGGGCTCGGCGAGCGGATCAACCGGCTGCCCGCCACGCTGGAGATCGCCGAGGTGCACCGGCTGCTGGCCGAGATCGCGCGGCGCCCGGCGGCCGAGTACGGCGACCGGTTCGACGCGCTGGAGAAGCACCTCGCCGAGGCCGTCGACCCGCTGATCGAGGAGCTGCGCGCCCGGCCCGACCGCGACGAGGTCAAGGCCACCATGTCGCAGATCGCCGAGACCGCCTACAGCGACGTCGCCAAGCGCATGGACGAGTTCTCCCGCAGGTTCGAGGACGTGCACGACGACGTCCGCAAGCGCATCGAGAACATCCACGAGGAGGTCGCCAAGCGGGTCGACAGCGCGCTGGAGGAGTTCACCACCCAGGTCGACATCGTCTCCCGCCGCGTCGAGTCCGTGCACGCCGACGTCGCCAAGCAGGTCGGGACCATGCAGGAGGACGTCGCACGGCAGGTCAGCGGCGTCCACCACGACTTCGGCAAGCGGATCGGCGACATCCACCAGGACGTCACGCGCCAGGTCGGCAGCATCCACGACGACGTCGCCAAGCAGGTCGGGACCATGCAGGAGGACGTCGCGCGGCAGGTCGGCGGCGTCCAGGCCGAATTCGCGAGGCGGGTGGAGAGCATGCAGGACGAGGCCGCGCGGCGCGCCGACGCGGCGCAGGCGGATTTCGCCAAGCGCTTCTCCCATGTCGAGGACGAGGTCGGCCGGAAGGTGGACGGCGTCCACGACGATGTGTCCAAGCAGGTCAACGCGGTGCACGAGGACGTGCTGAAGCGGCTGTCCACCCTGGAGGAGACCATGCTCGCGCTCGCCGAGGCGCTGCTGCGTCCCCGCCGCGAGACCAAGGACTGACGAGCGTCCGGGTGGGGCCGGCGCGGGCCCCACC
>NZ_JBEZJP010000414.1:0-7333 GCF_040653175.1 Actinomadura sp. NPDC048032 | reverse complement strand
GTGGGTGCGCGGCTTCCTCGCCGAGATCGAGGACGGCACGCTGCCGCACCTCGACCTGTGGCGCTCCTTCCACGCGACCGGCGAGATGCCGCCGGGCCTTCCGCTCGCTAGTCCTCGGGGGCTCCCCTCTCCGCCAGCTCGGCGATCTCGGGCGGCATCTCGCCGGTCGCGTGGAAGGAGCGCCACAGGTCGAGGTGCGGCAGCGTGCCGTCCTCGATCTCGGCGAGGAAGCCGCGCACCCACGCGGCCTCGGCGCGCCGCATCGCCAGGTCGTACTCGGTTTCCAGCAGGAAGAGGCGCGGCACCTCCTTCTCGCCGTCCAGGGCGGCCTGGTCGGCGGCGATCTCCCGCTCCATGGCGTCGAGGCGGCCGCGCAGCAGCGCCGCCACCTCGTCTGGGCCGAGCGCGCCGAGGACCGAGAGCCCCGCCTCGAACCGCGGCCGCTCGCGCTCGGGCACCCCGATCAGCTCCCGGACCCAGTCGGCCAGCTCGTCGCGTCCCGCGTCGGTGATGCCGTAGACGGTGCGCTCGGGCCTCGCGCCTTCCCTGGCGCTGCCCTCGACGGCCAGGAACCCGTGCTTCTCCAGGTTGCCGACCACGGTGTAGAGCGAGCCCCACTTGATGTCCATGTCGCGGTCCTTGCCGCGGGCGCGCATCAGGGACGCCATCTCGTACGGGTGCATCGGCCTGGCGGAGACGGTCGACAGCACGGCGAGCCCCAGCAGGTTGCTCACCTTGCGCCGCTTGGCCATCCCCGCCCCCTCGTGTACGAGTATTCGTACACGAGTATTGCAGCCGCGGCCGCCTCCGTCCACCCCGATGCACGCGCACCCGGCGCGGGTAGAGATCGGACGTGGACTTCTCCAGTGCGGCCGACGACCTGTACGGCGTCCCGCCCGCCGACTTCGTGGAGACCCGCAAGCGCCTGGCGCAGGAGGCCAGGAAGGAGGGCGACGCCGCGCTCGCCAAGCGGATCGGGGCACTGCGGCGCCCCACGCTCTCGGCATGGGCGGTGAACCTCCTCGCGCGCTCGGCCGCGGACGAGATCGCCGGGCTGCTGGACGTCGGCGAGGAGATGCGGGCGGCCTGGGGCTCGGGCCGCGGTCCCGGGGACCTGGAGCGGCGGCGTGCCGGGCTCGTCGCGTCGCTCGTGCGGACCGCCGGCCGGCTCGCCGCGGACGCGGGCAACGCGCTGCGCGAGCAGGCCGTCCGCGAGGTGGAGGACACGCTCCAGGCGGCCACCGTGGACGCCGCCGTCGCCGAGGAGGTCCGCGAGGGACGGCTGTCGCAGCCCCGCAGCCACTCCGGGTTCGTCCCCGCCGGGTTCTCCACGGCGCCCGCGTACCGGCAAGAGGGCGCGAAGGCGAAGCCCGATGAGCGGCCCGCCCGGCAGAAGCCGCCGCCCGAGAAGAAGGTCGAGCCGGAGAGCAAGGCCGAGCCGCAGAAGAAGGCCGAGCCGGCGAGGTCGAACGTCACGCGCACGAGCGCCGCCCGCGCCAAGCGGGCGGAGACGCTGCGCAAGCGCGCCGAGCAGGCCGAGGACAAGCTGGCCGAACATGAGGAGCGCGCCGACGCCGCCCGGCGCGAGGCGCGGGAGGCGTCCGCCAGGGTGGGGCATCTCCGGCACGAGCTGGAACGGGCGATCGCCGAGCGGGACGCCGCGTCCAGGAGGGCGGACCGCGCCGAGGAGAACCGCGCCCGCGCGGAGGAGGCCGCGCGCGAGGCCCGCGAGGCCGCCGCCGAGGCGCGCCGCGCCGCCGACCGCGACCCTCACTCCGCGCGCCCCGCCCCGAAGGCGGGGCGAGGATAAAAGGGATCTCCGGGATGAAGTAGGTTCTTCCCGAACGCGATTCGACAATAGAGGGGGCACGCGGTGGCGGCACCGGTCGTGGAGCAGCCGACTGACTGGACCGAGCCGGGCGCTCATCCGGTGGCGCCGGGGGTGCACCGGATCCCCCTGGGCCTGCCGATCCCGTCGCTGCACGCCGTCAACGTGTACGTCATCGAGGACCCCGAAGGCCTCGTGGTCGTGGACTCCGGCTGGGCCATGCCCGACACGGAGGCCTCGCTCGAAGGCGCCCTCGCCACCCTCGGGCACCGGCTGGACGACGTGGCGCAGTTCCTCGTCACCCACGCCCACTGGGACCACTACTCGCAGGCGCTGGCGCTGCGCGAGTCGTTCGGGACGCGCGTGCGGATCGGGCGGGGCGAGCGGCCGTCGATCGAGGCGTTCGACGCTCGCCGGGGGCTGCACCCCCGGCAGGTCGAGATGCTGCGCCGGTGCGGCGCGGGCGAGGTGGCCGACGAGATCGCCGGCAGGCCTGTGGAGCGTTCCGAACGGGACGTCCCGCACACCATGCCGGACGCGTGGCTGGACGACGGGGAGCGCGTCGCCCTGACCGGACGGGGCCTGGACGTGTTCGCCACCCCCGGGCACACGCGCGGCCACGTCGTCCTGCGCGACGCTGCGGCCGGGCTGCTGTTCGCGGGCGACCACATCCTGCCGCACATCACGCCGTCGATCGGGCTGGAGACCGAGCCGGAGCCGAAGCCGCTGCGCAGCTACCTGGAGTCGCTGCGGCTGGTCCGGGACATGCCCGACACCGTGCTGCTGCCCGCGCACGGCCCCGTGCGGCCGAGCGTGCACACCCGAATCGACGAGCTGCTGGAGCACCACGCCGAGCGGCTGGACGCCGCAGCCGCGCAGGTGCGCGCCGGGCGCGCCACGGCCTTCGAGGTGGCGACCGCGATGCCGTGGACGCGCCGCAGGCGCAGCCTCGGCGACCTGGACGCGTTCAGCCGGATGCTGGCCGTGCTGGAGATCGAGGCGCATCTGGACGTCCTCGCCGACCGGGGCGTTCTGGACGCCCACGAGGAGGGCGGCGTCCGCCGCTACGCCGCGCGGCGCTGACTCCCCGGGCCGGGCGCCCGGAGACGCCCGGGTTAGGCTGATCTCCGATTCCCCGGCGGAAGGAGCGGCGATGACGGTCGCCCCCGAGTTCACTGCGATCACCTCCGCGGCGGAGCTGCGCGAGCTTCTCGGCGCGCCGATGCGGCGGGCGGTCGACAAGGAGCGGGTCGCGCTGCACGAATGGGACCGCCGGTGGCTCGCCCGGTCCCCGCTCTGCCTGATCGCCACCAGCGACGCCGCGGGGAACTGCGACGTCTCCCCCAAGGGCGACCCTCCGGGCTTCGTGCACGTGATCGACGACACGACGATCGCCATCCCGGACCGCCCCGGCAACCGCCGCGCGGACGGGTTCATGAACGTGCTGAGCAACCCGCACGTCGGCCTGATCTTCCTCGTGCCGGGGCGCGGCGAGACGCTGCGGATCAACGGCCGGGCCACCCTCGTCAGGGACGCGCCGTTCTTCGGCGAGATGGTCGTCAAGGGGCACCGGCCGGCGCTCGCGCTCGTCGTGGACATCGAGCAGATCTTCTTCCACTGCGCGAAGGCGCTCATGCGCTCCCGGCTGTGGAAGGCGGAGTCGTGGGATCCGGAGGCGCTGCCGCCGCACGCCCGGATCGTCAAGGACGTCCAGTACACCGAGGAGAGCGTCGAGGAGCTCCGGGAGTACTACAGCGAGGCGAACTACAGCAAGAAGCTCTACCAGGCCTGACACGGCCGGGGCGGCTGAGGAGACGGAACGACCCCCGCGCGTTCCGCGCGGGGGTCCTTCGGCGGTGCGGCCCGGTCAGCCGCTCTTGCGGCGGAACTGCCGCTGGTGGTCGGCGCGCTCGTGGGTGCCGCGCACCTTCGAGCCGCTCCGGCCGCCGGCGCCGGCGTTCTTGCTCTCCGCGCCGCGCTTGCGCTCCAGTGCCTCCCGGAACCTGCGCTTCACCTCGTCCTCGCCGTCTTCGGGCGCTCCTTCGGAGTCGGCCATGCGGACCTCCAGCTCTTGTATGGGCACCCCTAGCGTCACACACCCCGCGGTGGACGCGGGCCCGTGCACGCCGAAAGATCGCCGTGGGAGATTCCAGCATAAACCGGCCATCGGCAAACGTTCTCTCCTAGGGTTTGTGCACGTGGAGCCCCAGACGCCGCAGGCCGAGCCCGTCCCCGCCCATCCGCCGCTGGAGGCGCTCGCCGTCCAGCCGCTGCTGAACCCCGACTACGAGTCCCGGCCCGCGGCGTTCTACGAGCGGCTGCGGGCGGAGTACGGTCCCGTCGCTCCGGTCGACGTCCTCGGGGTGCCGGTCTGGCTCGTGGTCGGCTACGGCCAGACGCTCGACATCCTGCGCGACCACCGCGGGAACTGGAGCCGGCGGGTCGGCGCCTGGCGCGCGTACCGGGAGGGCGCGGTCCCGGCCGACTGGCCGATGCTGCCGGTGGTCGAGTCCGACAACTGCGGGTTCCGCGACGGCGCCGACTCCACCCGGCTGCGCGGCGCCTGGAGCGAGGGGCTGCGGCCGTTCCAGGACCGGAGCCGGCCGGAGGCGAAGGCGCTGGAGCTGGCGGTCCGCCGGTACGCCGACGAGCTGCTCACCGTGATCTCCGAGAGCGGCGGCCGGTCCGGTTCGGCGGACCTGTCGGCGCAGTACGCGCGGCCGCTGCCGCTGATGGTGATCGGCCGGCTGCTCGGCTCGGAGGCCGACGACGGCGACGAGCTGATCCTCGACCTGTGGCGGGTGATGGACGCGGGCCCGGACGCCCAGGAGGCGTCGGCCCGGCTGATCGCACGGGTCGCGGACCTGTGCGCGGCCCGGGTCGCCGCCCCCGCCGAGGACCTGCCGTCCTTCATGCTCGCCGCCGTGCCCGACCTGACCGCCGAGGAGCTGACCGGCGAGATGGCGATGATGACCGGCCTCGTCGGCGACGTGACGGGAACGCTCATCTGCAACACCATCACCGAGGTGCTGATCGGCGAGACCGGCGCCCGCGACAGCCTGTCGGCCGGGATGCTCCAGGAGGCGATCAACCGGGCCGCGGCCGCCAACCCGCCGATGGCGAACCTGGCGTTCCGGTGGGCCAAGGCCGACGTGCGGCTCGGCCGGTTCCAGATCGCGGCGGGCGACCCGGTCATGGTCTCGCCCGCCGCCGCGCACCAGGACCCGGCGTTCGCGGCGCGCGGCGCGCCCGACTCGATCTACAGTTCGCGCGCCCATCTGGCGTGGAGCGCCGGCCCGCACGCCTGCCTCGGCCGCGACCTCGCCACCACCATCACCACGATCGCGGTGGAGCGGCTGTTCGAGCGGTTCTCCGGGCTGCGGCTCGCGCTGCCCGCCGACCAGCTCGCGTGGCGCTCCTCCCCGCTGATGCGCGGCCTGCGGTCGCTGCCGGTCACCTACGAGCTGGCCGGAAACCCGCCCGAGCCGCGGCCCGCCCCCGCCGCCGAGGAGGCGGCCGAGCAGGAGGCGCCGGACGATGGAGGGCAGGGCTCGCTGGTGCGGCGCGTCCTGCGGATGATGCGGCTGTCGCAGTCCTGACCGGCCTCGTCCACCGCGGAACGCGCCGGGTCACCCGGCGGCGGTCTCCCCGATGCCGTCCACCTCGACGGTCCACACGCCGTCCATGACCTCGGTCAGGGTGAGCCGCAGCACCAGCGCGGAGCGTCCCTCCGCCGCGGTCCACAGCGGGAGCGCCACGCGGTAGGCGCGCTCCCCGCCCGACACCTGCTCGACCCCGGTCACCTCCAGGTCCGCGAAGGCGTCGTCGGGCGGGCTGATCAGTTCGCGCCCGGACGCGGTCACCGCGTCGGCCATCTGCGCGGCGCTCAGCCTGCGCCCCTCGGTGAGGGTCTCAAGCTCCTCGTAGTCGCCGCGGACCAGCAGCCCGACCACGACCCGGACCGCGTTCACGCCCTCTTCCGCCAGCATGCGCCACACCGTACCGCGCCGCCGCCGCGAGACCGCCCGCATGTTTGGACACGCGCGCCCGGGAACGTTCCGTCCGGTAGACGGCAGGGAGGAAGAGATGCCAGACAAGAGCGACAAGCACGGCGCGAAGCTCGACGAGGAGATCGGCCGCGAGACCCAGGGAATGGTCAGGGGCGGCCACCCCACGCACGCCGAGGAGTTCAAGGAGACCGAGCCGTTCTCGAACGACTACCCCGCCGACCCGGCCGCGGCCACCGCCGGGGACCGCGAAGGCTCCCCGCCCGGGATGAGCGCGCAGGACGTGGAGGGCCGAAGCGCCCTGGCCCGGATGCTCAGCGGCGTCCGCTACCCGGCCCGCCCGAACGAGCTGGTCCGGCACGCGGCCGAGGGCGGAGCTCCGGACGGGGCCCTCGACGAGCTGCGGACGCTGCCGAAACGCGAGTACGAGAACGTCGCCGACGTGGCCGAGCAGCTCGGCTACGGCCGCGAGGAGCGGCGCTACTGACCGGACTGACCGGCACTACTGAGCGGCACTGCTGATCTCGGCGCCGCGCCCGCACCACCGGCCCAGCGCGTCCCGGATCTCCGCGGCGCGGCGGTCCGGGGCCGTCTCGTCGGTCGCCCAGGCGATGTAGCCGTCCGGGCGCACCAGTGCGGTCGTGCGCGTGGCGCCGCCGGCGACGGCGCAGTGCACGCGCCCGGCCCACCGCTTCGTCGCCAGGTAGGTCACCGCGGGGTCGTTGGCGGCGACGACCAGCACGAACCGCCCGTCCCCCAGCAGCCGGAACAGGCTGCCGGCGCCGCCCGCGAGCGGGACGTCCGGGGCCCGCCTCCCGGTCAGGGGATGCGAGCCGCGCGGCGCCGGGTAGGCGATGTCGATGCCGGAGACCGCGGCGGCGACCCGCCGCGCGGCGGGCGGGACGCGGGTCGCCGCGAACGCCGCCGCGGCGCGGGCGGCCCGCGCCCAGCGAGGCTCGGCGAGCGTGAACCGCAGCAGCGCGCCGCTCCTGCGCAGGACGACCCTTCCGACGGGATGCCGCTCCTCGTGGTAGCTGTCGAGCAGCCATGACGGCGCCCACCCGTGCAGTTCGGCGGCCAGCTTCCACCCGAGGTTCGCCGCGTCCTGCATCCCGGTGTTCATGCCCTGGCCGCCCGCCGGCGAGTGGACGTGCGCGGCGTCCCCGGCGAGGAAGACCCGTCCCACGCGGTAGCGCGGGACCTGCCGCTCGTCGCTGTGGAACCGGGACGTCCAGCGCGCGTCCCGCATGCCGTGGTCGGTGCCGAGGGCGCGCCGGACCACCGCGCGGAGCTCCTCCATGTCGACCGGTTCGGAGTCGGGCGCCTGGTGGCGGCGGTTCCACGCGATCACCCGGTACCAGCCCTCCCCGAAGGGGGCGACGAACGCGAACGCGTCGCCGGCGGCTCCCGCGGTGAGCGCGTCCGCGGGCGCCTCGTCCAGCCGGACGTCGGCGAGCATCACCGACCGCACCACCGCGCGGCCGGGGAACGGCAGCTC
>NZ_JBEZJP010000413.1:0-7362 GCF_040653175.1 Actinomadura sp. NPDC048032 | reverse complement strand
TACGCGGCGCTGCGCCTGCGCATCAACAACTGGCGCTGGGCCGACGTCCCGTTCTACATCCGTTCCGGCAAGGCACTGGGCACCACCGACCTGAAGAAGGTCCTGGCCGCGCTCAAGCGCGACGCGACCGTCCCGGGCACCGCCTGGGCCGTCGACCCGGCCGCCAACCAGGTCGTCCTCACCATGGACGGCACGGTCAGGGGAGCCGGGCTCAGGAAGGTGCGCAGGGCCGCGGCCGAGCAGGGCGCGGCCGTGCGCACCACGCGGGTCGCGGGAACGTTCCGCATGTTCACCGCGGGCGGCGACCCGATCTACACCGGCGGCGCCCGCTGCTCGCTCGGCTTCAACGTCAGGAAGGGAGGCGAGTACTACTTCCTGACGGCGGGGCACTGCACCGAGGCGGGCTCCACGTGGACCGACGGGTCGGGGGGCACGCTCGGCGGCAATGCCGGCAGCAGCTTCCCCGGCGACGACTACGGCCTCGTCAAGTACGCCTCCGCCCCGGAGGACGCGCGGGGCGGCGTCACGGTCGACGGCGGGTTCCAGGACATCACGGGCGCGGCCGACGCCACGGTCGGCGAGACCGTGACCCGCAGCGGCAGCACCACCGGCGTCCACGACGGGCAGGTCACCGCGCTCGACCAGACGGTGAACTACCAGGAGGGCAGCGTCGGCGGCCTCATCCAGACGACGGTGTGCGCCGAGCCGGGCGACAGCGGCGGCCCGCTGTTCGCCGGGTCGAGCGCGGTCGGGCTGACCTCGGGCGGCAGCGGCGACTGCTCGTCCGGCGGCGTCACGTTCTTCCAGCCCGTGTCCGAGCCGCTGTCGGCGTTCGGGGTCGAGATCTACTAGCCGGCCCTCGGCGGCCCGCCGGAGCTCCCAGGCGGCGGGAGGCCACGCGGGTTTCGGCCCTGGTCCTTTGGCCGTTTCGGCGAAAGGGCCGGGGCCGAACCTCGTTCTCGCCCGGCGAGCGGCGGCCGGGCATTGCCGGACTGACCACGCACGCCGCTCCGAGAGTGCCAACGCGAACGTGCCGAATTGGTCACCTTCTGCGTCTTACGCCCGCCTTGACCGTTCTTACACCATGTCGATGACCTCCGGCGCACCACTCGGGTGCGCCCTATCCCCCGTGGAGGCACAAGTGAAGATCCGTCACAGGCGCGTCCGCGCCGCGGCCGTCACCACGGCCGCGGCCGGCCTGGTGGCCACCACCCTGGCCGCCGCTCCCACCGCGTCCGCGTCCCCCGCCGCCCCCGCCGCTCCCGGCGACCTCGCGACGTCCCTGGCGCACCAGCTCGGAACCCGCAGCGCGGGCTCCTACCTCAAGGACGGCAAGCTGGTCGTCACGGTCACCGACGCTCAGGCCGCCCAGACCGTGCGCGCCGCGGGCGCGGTGCCGCGCACCGTCGCGCGCAGCGGCGCGGACCTGAAGAAGGTCGAGGCCGCGCTCAAGCGCGACGCGACCGTCCCGGGCACCGCCTGGGCCGTGGACCCGGCGAGCAACCAGGTCGTCCTCAGCGTGGACAGCACGGTCAAGGGCGCCCGGCTCAAGAAGGTCCGCGCGGCCGCGAGCAGGCAGGGCGCGGCGGTCCGCACCGAGAGCGTCGCCGGCAGGTTCCAGACGCTCACCCGGGGCGGCGAGGCCATCTACACCGGCGGCGCCCGCTGCTCGCTGGGCTTCAACGTCAGGAGGGGAAGCGGCTACGCCTTCATCACGGCCGGGCACTGCACCAACATCGGTTCGACCTGGACCGACAGCTCGGGCCGGACGCTGGGCCGCACCGCCGGCAGCAGCTTCCCCGGCAACGACTACGGCATCGTCACCTACTCCTCGACGCCCACCGACACGCAGGGCTCGGTCAGCCTCTACAGCGGCACCCGCGACATCACCAGCGCGGGCAACGCCTCCGTCGGCCAGACCGTGTACCGCAGCGGCAGCACCACCGGCCTGCACAGCGGTCAGGTCACCGCCCTCAACCAGACGGTGAACTACCAGGAGGGCAGCGTCAGCGGCCTCATCCGCACCACGGTGTGCGCCGAGCCGGGCGACAGCGGCGGCTCCCTGTTCGCCGGGAGCACCGCGCTCGGCCTGACCTCGGGCGGCAGCGGCAACTGCTCCTCGGGCGGGACGACGTTCTTCCAGCCCATCACCGAGCCGCTGTCGGTGTACGGGGCGTCCGTCTACTAGACGACCCCTCAGGAGGCTCCCCCTCAGCGACGGGCCGCCCCCGCCACGGACTCCCGTGGGGGCGGCCCGTCCGCCACGTCAGAGGGCGGGGACCTCCAGGGTCCGCAGCACCTCGGCGATCACGGCGGACCGCTGCTCGGCCAGGTAGAAGTGCCCGCCGGGAAGCACCCGGAGCGCGAACCGGCCGCGGGTGGCGCGCTCCCAGCCGCGGGCCCGCTCCCGGTCCACGTGCGGGTCGGCGTCCCCGATGATCGCGGTCACCGGGACGGTCAGCGGCGGCTCGGGCCGGTGCGCGTACCGCTCGATCAGCGTGAAGTCGTTGCGGACGTACGGCAGGACGAGCTCGCGCAGCTCCGGCTCCGCCAGCAGTTCCGCGTCGGTTCCCCCGAGACCCACCAGCTCGGCGACGAGGCCGTCGTCGTCCTTGTCGCCGACGCGCTCGTCGCCCCGGTCGTCGGGCGGGCGGGCCCCCGAGGCGAACACGTGCACGGGAGCGGCGCCCCGCTCCTCCAGCAGACGGGCCACCTCGTAGGCGAGGACGGCGCCCATGCTGTGGCCGAACAGCGCGGCGGGGCGGTCCGTCAGCGGCGCCATCGCGCCGGCGATGAGGCGGGCGAGCTGCCGGGCGTCGGTGACGAACGCGTCCGCCATCCGGTCGGCGCGCCCCGGGTACTGGACGGCCTGGACCTCGACGGCCGGGCCGGCCTCCTTGGCCCACGACCGGTAGAACACCGCCGACCCGCCCGCGTGCGGCAGGCAGAACAGCCGCATCGACGCCCAGGGGCGCGGCTCGGGGCAGCGGAACCAGGTCACGTGATCAACTCCTCCTCCTCGTGCCTGCGGCACTCCGCGCGGGGGTCGCCCGGCAGCGGCCACGGCGCGACCCGCGGGTCCGGCACGAGCTTCGGCGCGGTGCTCTCCGCCGCCACCTTAAAGCCCCGCCTCCGGTAGTTGGCGATGGCGTTCGGGTGGTCGAGGCTGCTGGTGCGCAGCCACACGCGCGTCGCGGGCCCGCCGGCGAGCGCCCACAGCTCGCCGCGCTGCCAGGCCCGGCGGGTGCACTGCTCGACGAGGTAGCCGCCGTAGCCGCGCCCGACGAACGCGGGGGTGAGCCCCACCAGGTGGATCTCGGTGTCGCCGCGGGGCTGCGCCTCGATCTCGAAGAAGCCCGCGATCGTGCCCTCGGCCATGGCGATCCAGGTGGACAGCTCCGGGCGCTCCACCCAGGCCCGCCACTGCTCGTACGTCCACGGGAAGCGGTCGGTCCAGCAGACGCGGGCGCCGACGGTCGCGTAGAGGGCGCGGCTGATGTCCGGGGACGGCAGCCCGGCGAGGGTGAACGTCATCTCGACGCCCGGCAGCGGTGCGGGCCGCAGGTCGGCGGCGTCCAGCATCTCCATCTCCCACTCGGTGACCGAGGGGATCCGCAGACGCCCGGTCTCCGGCGGCCTCCAGCCCGCCTCACTCACCCATGGCCTCGACGAGGCTCTTCGGCCGCATGTCCGTCCAGTTCTCGTCGACGTAGTCGAGGCACGCCTGGCGGGTGTCCTCGTCCTTGGCCACCGTCCAGCCGGCGGGGACCTCGGCGAAGGACGGCCACAGGGAGTGCTGGCCCTCGTCGTTGACGAGCACGAGGTAGGTGCCGTCCGGGTCCTCGAAGGGGTTCGACATGGTGTTCCTTTCCGTGCCTGCTTCAGCGATCCCGCGTTCCGCTGTGGAGTTTGTCGAGCTTGGCGGCCAGGACGGCGCCCATCTCGGCGGCCGGGCCCGGGTCCATGAGCAGGTGGTGCTCGGTGTCGACCGGGTAGTCCTCGATCTCGCCGTCCACGAGCGGCCCCCAGTTGGACGGCCCGGTGGGCGACTGCGCGGTGCGGCCCCGCTGGGCGGTGAAGAACACCACGTCGCCGCGGAACCGTCCCGGCCGGTACTCCCCGGCCTGCCGGAGCCCGTTCTCGTAGTTGCGGTAGACGTTGACCAGGTCGTCCTCGCCGAGGGTGGCGAGGGCGTCGTCGCGGTCGGCGAGGATCCCCATGATCTGCTCCATGTCGGGGTTGCCGTCCGGGGCGATCGCCCTGGCGTCGACGCCGATGCCCTGCAGCAGCTCGGGCAGGATCTCCCGCTCGTCCCCCGCGAGGTCCTGGCCGTGGTAGGAGTCGATGAGCGCGAGGAGCCCGACGGTCTCGCCCTCGGCCTGGAGCCGGACGGCCATCTCGTAGGCGACGAGGCCGCCGAGGGACCAGCCCGCGAGGTGGTAGGGCCCGGACGGCCGCACCGACCTGATCTGCTCCAGGTAGTCCCCGGCCATCTCCGCCACCGACTCCGGCAGCTCGGACCGCGTGAACGCGCGGGCCTGCAGCCCGTAGACGGGCTGGTCCGGCCCGAGGTGCCGCTGGAACTGCAGGTAGGGCCAGGCGAGGCCGCCGGCCGGGTGGACGAAGAACACCGGCGGGCGGGACCCGCGCGTCCGGATCGGGAGCAGCACCTCGAAGCCGATCCGGTCGCCCGGGTCGCCGGCCCTGGCGAGCGCCTCGACGGTCTGGTGGGTGAACACGTCGCGGGGCGTCAGCTCGACCCCGGCCTGCCGGGCCCGGGTGGAGAGCTTCAGCGCGGCGATGCTGTCGCCGCCGAGGTCGAAGAAGCTGACGTCGGCGGCGACCCGGTCGAGGCCGAGGACGTCCGCGACGAGCCCGCACAGCCGCTCCTCCTCCGGGGTGCGCGGGTCGCGGCCGCCGGCCGCGGCGTAGTCGGGGGCGGGCAGGGCGCGCCGGTCGAGCTTGCCGGTCGGGCCGACGGGGAACGTGTCCAGCCGGACGAACGCGGCGGGCACCATGTACTCCGGCAGCCGCGCCCGGACGAACTCGCGCAGGCCGTCCGTCGGCCTCCCCTCGCCGGCGCTCTCCGGGTCCCCGTCCTCCGGGGAGGCCGGAGCGGGCGCGATGACGTAGGCGACGAGCGCCTTGGCGCCGGACGCCTCCTCGCGGGCGACGACGGCCACGTTGGCGACGCCGGGGTGCGCGGCGATCGCCGCCTCGACCTCGCCCAGCTCGATCCGGAAGCCGCGGATCTTGACCTGGAGGTCGGCGCGGTCGACGTACTCCAGGTTCCCGTCGGGCCGCCACCGCATGAGATCGCCGGTCCGGTACATGCGGTCGCCGGGCGCGCCGAACGGGTCGGCGACGAACCGTTCGGCGGTGAGCGCGGGCCGCCGCAGGTAGCCGCGGGCGACGCCGGCGCCCGCGAGGTAGGCCTCGCCGACGACGCCGGGCGGGACGGGGCGCAGCCCCTGGTCCAGCACGTAGACGCGCATGTCGTCGTAGGGGCGGCCGAGCACCGGCGTGCGCTCCGCCGGGTCGGCGAGGGGCCCGCGCAGCGGCGCGGCGGTCGCGTACGTGGTGGCCTCGGTGGGCCCGTACACGTGGACGAGCTCGGTGTCCGGGCAGGCGGCGAGGACCTTGCGCATCGCGGCGGGCGACCCGGCCTCCCCGCCGGTCAGCACCTCGCGGAGCCGGGCGAAGGCGTGCGGGCGCTCCTCGCCGACGAGGTTGAACAGGGTGGTGGTGAGGAAGGCGGCGGTGACGTCCTCGGTCTCGATGACCTCCTGCAGCGCGGCGGCGTCCAGGTGGCCGGGGGGCGCGATGACGGCCGTGCCGCCGTTCAGCAGCGGCGTCCACAGCTCGTAGGTCGACGCGTCGAACGCGTGCGAGGAGTGGACGAGGACCCGGTCGTGGGCGCCGCCCCGCAGCCGTCCGTCGGTGGCGAGGGCGACGGCGTCGCGGTGCGTCACCATGACGCCCTTCGGCAGGCCGGTGGAGCCCGAGGTGAAGAACACGAAGGCGAGCTGGTCCGGGTGGCACGGCACCCCCGGGTCGGTGTCCGGCGCGCCGGCGAGGTCCGGGTCGTCCACGGCGACGATCCGCGCGGCGGCGCCGAGGGCGGCGGCCCGGTCGCGCATGGCCCCGTCGACGACCAGGACGGGCGCGCCGGCCTCGCGGACCGCCCACGCGATCCGCTCCGGCGGCTGGCCGGGGTGGACGGGCGCGTAGGCGCCGCCCGCCTTGAGGACCGCCAGGGACGCGACGGCGACGTCGGCGGACCGTTCGAGCAGGAGGGCGACGCACGTCTCCGGGCCGACGCCCAGTTCGATCAGCCGGTGCGCCAGCCGGTTCGCGCGGGCGTCCAGCTCCGCGTAGGCGATCGGCTCCCCGGCCGCGCGGAGGGCGGTCGCGTCCGGGTTCTTCGCGCACTGCGCGGCGAACCGGCCGGTGAGGGTGCCGGGGGCGCGGTCCGTCCCGGCCCCCTGCCAGTTCCGCAGGACGTCGGCGCGCTCCTCGTCGTCCAGGACGGGGATGCGGCCGAGCGGCAGGTGCGGCCGGTGCGCGACCGCGTCCAGGATGCGCAGTAGGCGCCGCATCAGCCGCTCGGCGTCGTCCCGGCCGAAGAGGTCGGGGCGGTGGTCGATGCGCAGGGACAGGCGGCGGCCGGGGACGGCGGCGAACGTCAGCGGGTAGTGGGTGGCGTCGTACCCGTCCACGTCGCGGAGGGTCAGCCCGCCGAGGTCGGCGCCGGCGGCGTCCGGGTCGAACGGGTAGTTCTCCAGGACGGTCATGGTGTCGAACAGCGTCCCGGTGCCCGTGAGGCGCTGGATGTCGGCCAGCCCGAGGTGGTGGTGCGGCATCAGCGCGGCCTGCTCGTCCTGGAGGCGGGCGAGCGCCTCGGCGACGGTGTCGGCGGGGCGGACCCGGACGCGGATCGGCAGCGTGTTGATGAACAGGCCGATCATCTGCTCGACGCCGGGGAGCTCCGGCGGGCGGCCGGAGACGGCCGCTCCGAACACGACGTCGTCCGCTCCGGTGAGGCCGCTGAGAAGCGCCGCCCAGGCGAGCTGCACGACCGTGTTCAGCGTGACGCCCTGGGCGCGGGCGCGCGCGTTGAGCGCGGAGGTGAGCTCCTCGGTGAGGCGGGTGCGGACGCGTCCCGGCGTGCCGTCGCCGGAGTCCGGCTCGGGCGCGCCGGGTGCGACGAGCGTGGGCTCGTGGAAGCCGTCGAGGGCGCGGCGCCAGGCGTCCTCGGCGGCGGCGCGGTCCTGCGCGGCGAGCCAGGCCAGGTAGTTCTTGTAGGGGGCGACGCGCGGCATGCCGGTGTCGTCGCCCCCGGCGAGGTAGAGCGCGAACAGC
>NZ_JBEZJP010000412.1:0-7388 GCF_040653175.1 Actinomadura sp. NPDC048032 | reverse complement strand
GGCGACGATCGTGGCGCCCAGCGCGGCGAGCCCGGCGGCGCCGCCCGCGTGGTCGTGCGTGACGTAGACGGTCCGCCAGGTGCAGGACTACCGCGCGATGACGCTGGTGGCCCCGGCCATCGCCGAACGGTTCAGGCCCGGCCAGTTCGTGGCGCTCGCCGTGGGCGGCGAGCACACGTCCCGCCTGGTGCGCCGCTGCATCGGGGTGCACGAGGTCAAGTCCGACTACGGCGGCACCGTCGAACTGGTGTTCGCCGACACCGAGCCCGGCACCGCCTGGCTCGCCGGCCGCCGCTCCCGCGACCAGCTCGACCTCGTCGGGCCGCTCGGCCGCCCGTTCCGGCTGCCCCGCGATCCCGTCACCTGCCTGCTCGTCGGCGGCGGGCCCGGCGGCGCGGCCGTCTTCGCGCTGGCCGACACGCTGCTGCGGCGCGGCTGCCAGGTGCACTTCGTGCTCGCCGGCGCCTCCGCCCGGCAGGTCTTCGGGTCCCGCATGGCGCAGCGCATCGGCGACAGCGCGGCCGTCGTCACCGAGGACGGGTCGATGGGGGAGAAGGGCACCGTCCGCGACGTGCTGCCCCGCGTCATCGAGGAGACCGGCGCGGACGTCGTCTACGGCTGCGGCCCCACGGCCCTGCTCCGCTCGGTCACCCAGATCGCCGGCGACTTCGGCCTTCCCTCGCAGGTGTCGGTCGAGGAGTTCCTCCAGCAGACGGGCGCGTGCGGCATCGGCGTGTGCATGACGTGCATGCTCCCCGTCCACGGGGAGGACGGCGTGACCCGCATGGTCCGCGCCTGCGCGGACGGCCCCGTCCTGCGCGGCGACCGCGTCCGCTGGGGCGACCTCGGAACCATCCCGTTCGACGCGCTCGGCGCGCCGCGCGTCCTGAGCGTCTCTGAAGGGGGCTCGCAGTGAGCGATCGGGTCACGACCACGCTCGGGCCTCTGGAACTGCCCAACCCGGTCCTGACGGCCTCCGGGTGCGGCGGGACGGGACGCGAGCTCGCCCAGTTCTTCGACCTCACCCGCCTCGGCGCGTTCGTCACGACGTCGGTGATGGCGCAAGCGCGCGCGGGACGTCCCACACCGCGGGTGACCGAGACCCCGAGCGGCCTCCTGACCGCGATGGGCCTGCCCGGTCCCGGCGTGGAGACCTTCCTGGAACGTGACCTTCCCTGGCTGATCGAGCAGGAGGTCCGCACGATCGTGTCCGTCGCGGGCAGCAGCGTCGAGGAGTACGGCGACCTGGCGCGCCGCCTCCGCAACGTCCCGGGCGTCGCCGCGATCGAGGTCAACGTCGCCTGCCCCAACGTCGAGGACCGCGGCCGCATGTTCGGCTGGCACCCGGCCGCCGCGGCGTCCGTCGTGCGGGCCGTGCGCGCGCACGCCCGGCCGGGCGTGCCCGTCTTCGCCAAGCTCGCGCCCGACGTGACCGACATCGTCGGCATCGCGCTCGCGTGCGTCGACGCGGGCGCCGACGGCCTCACCCTGATCAACACCATGGAGGCCATGGCGATCGACCCTCAGACGCTGCGTCCGGCCCTCACGGGCGTGTCCGGCGGCCTGTCCGGGCCCGCCGTGCGGCCCGTCGCGGTCCGCTGCGTCTACCAGGTGCACGCCGCGCTGCCCACCACCCCGATCATCGGCGTCGGGGGCATCGCCACCGGCCTGGAGGCCCTGGAGTTCATCCTCGCCGGCGCCTCCGCCGTCGCCGTCGGCACCGCGCTGTTCCACGACCCCCTGGCCGGCCCGCGCGTCCTGCGCGAACTGGAGGAGGCGCTCGCGGCCCGCCGCATCGACCGCCTCGCCGACGCCGTCGGCCTCGCGCACAAGCCCGCCGGGTACGTCCCGCCCCAGGTGCGCCGGCAAGAGCCCGAGAAGGAGAAGCTGTGACCGCCCCCATCGCCGTCGCGCTGGACGCGCCCGACCTGGAGACCGCCGCGCGCTGGGCCACCCTGGTCACGCCGCACGTCTCGACCGTCAAGGTCGGCCTGGAGCTGTACCTGCGGTACGGGCCGGACGTCGTCGCCAGCGTGCGGGGCGCCAGCCGCGTCCAGGTGTTCCTCGACCTCAAGCTGCACGACATCCCCGCCACGGTCCGCGGCGCCGCCCGCGCCGTGGCGCGCCTCAAGCCGGCCTACCTGACCGTGCACGCCGCCGGGGGGCCCGCGATGATCCGCGAGGCGGTGCAGGCCGCCCCCGCCACCAAGATCGCCGCGGTGACGGTCCTGACGTCCCTCAAGGACGCCGATCTCACCGCCGTCGGCCTCGCGGGGCCCGCCCCCGACGCCGTCCGCCGTCTGGCCGTCCTCGCCGTCGAGGCGGGCGCTCAGGCCCTCGTGTGCTCCCCGCAGGAGGCCGCCGCCGTCCGCGCCGAGGTCGGTCCGGACATCACGCTCATCACGCCCGGCGTCCGCCCCGCGGGCTCCGGCCACCAGGACCAGGCCCGCGTCGCCACGCCCGAGGACGCCCTGGCCGCCGGCGCCGACCTGCTGGTGATCGGCCGTCCCATCACCGCCGCCCCCGACCCGGGCGCCGCCGCGGCCGCGATCGCCGCCGCGCTGCGCCGCACGTCCGCCGGCACGGCCTGAACGCGGTTCCGCGGCGCTCGGGTCCGTGCGCCGCCCGCGCCGGGACATGCCTCGGCGCGCCATTGGTTCGCGAGCGCGCAGAACCGCTTTGTGGGTGAGTTTTGCGGCACGGGTGAACGCGAATGTGGTTTTAGTCGCATGCGAATGCGAGGACGGGAGTCGCCGCTTTGCGATACGTGCCGAACGGCGAACTCGTTCACGCGGAGGGTCGATTCCGGACCGGGGGGAGTCTCCGGACGGGGCGGCCGGCGTCTCCGCGTCCATGGGGCGCCCTGGCGGCGGGCTGGGGGGAGCTGGTGCGGTGCGGGCGTCCTCCGGGCGAGCGGACGATCTTGGCGGGTGTTGTCGAGGATGACAGTAACGGTGCCGGGGCGACGTGCGGAACGGCGCGGCGTGACGAGTGTCACTCGGTCGGGATCGTTTGTGGGAGGCCCCGCCGCGCCGCCCCGGCGGGGCTCCGGAGGGCGGTGGCGGGACCGTGGCGGCGCGGGCTCCCGGAGGCGCGAAGCGCAGCGGCGGAGCGGTGCTGGGTGCCACAAATGCGGTCAGAACGGGCGGTTTTTCACGATCATGCGAAAGTCCCAGCAAGGCAAGGGGATGCGGCGCCGAGGGGTCCGAGTTGGGTACACTCTGTATTCAGGACACTCCGGGGAGTGATTTTCGTGAATTTGTGGCGGGCTAAACGGCACTTCACGTTGCCTTATGGGTGGTGAACTCGCTAGTTTCCCAACCCGTCCGACTCCGTCGAGTGGAAACCTGAGGTGACCCGGCGTGGCTCTTCCGCCCCTAACCCCCGAACAGCGCGCCGCAGCCCTGGAGAAGGCTGCCAAGGCTCGCAAGGAGCGGGCCGAGGTTAAGAACAAGCTGAAGCACGGGGGAACCTCGCTCGCCGAGGTTCTCAAGGATGGTCAGTCCGACGACGTCATCGGAAAGATGAAGGTGTCGGCCCTTCTGGAATCGCTGCCCGGTGTGGGCAAGGTCCGTGCGAAGCAGATCATGGAGCGCCTGGGCATCGCCGAGTCCCGCCGTGTGCGGGGCCTCGGCGCCAACCAGCGCGCATCCCTGGAGCGTGAGTTCGGCGGAAGTGCGAACCGCTGACGCGCGACTCACGGGCGGGCGCGGCGGCCAGGCCGCCGCGGCCGGCTCGGGGCGACCCGCAGACGGCACCATCCCGCCCGGCTCCGGCGCACCCATCGCTGCGCCGGAAGGCTCCATGCCGCATGGCCCGCTCGCGCGGCGGCTGACGGTCCTGTCCGGACCGTCGGGCGTCGGCAAGAGCACGGTCGTCGCCGAGATCCGGCGCTCACACCCCCGGGTGTGGCTGTCGGTCTCGGTGACCACCCGGGCTCCCCGCCCGGGTGAGACCGACGGTGTGCAGTACTTCTTCGTCGACGACGCCGGTTTCGACCGGCTCGTCGCCGAGGGGCAGCTCCTCGAATGGGCCGAGTTCGCGGGCAACCGCTACGGCACCCCCCGCCGGCCCGTCGAGGAACGCCTCGCCCGCGGCGAGCCGGTGCTGCTGGAGATCGACCTCCAGGGCGCCCGGCAGGTCCGCCGCTCCATGTCCGAGGCCCGCCTGGTGTTCCTCGCTCCCCCCAGCTGGGAGGAGCTCGTCCGCCGCCTCACCGGGCGCGGCACCGAGCCCCCCGAGGTCATCGAGCGCCGCCTCGACGCGGCCCGCGTCGAGCTCGCCGCCGAGAAGGAGTTCGACGTCACGCTCGTCAACACGTCCGTGCAGGACGTGTGCGACGAGCTGCTAGCCTTGATGGCTGACCAGTAGCCTGTTCAACCTACGGAAGGCCACCGAGTGGCAGTCAGCAACGAGGGCATCACCAACCCCTCGATCGACGAGCTCCTTGAGGTCGTCGACACCAAGTACGGCCTCGTGAGCATCGCGGCCAAGCGCGCCCGGCAGATCAACGCCTACTACGCCCAGCTGGGTGAGGGCCTGCTGGAGTACGTCGGCCCGCTCGTCGAGACGCAGGTCCAGGAGAAGCCGCTGTCGATCGCGCTCCGCGAGACGCGCGAGGGCCTCCTGAACGCCGAGCCCATCGAGGGCTGAGGCTCCCGAGGCGCCCGGCTCCGCTCACCGGCCCGGGGTCGCCGTCTCCGGCGGCCGCGTCCGCGGCGGCTTCCGGGAGGCATCTCCGGACCCCGGTGCGGATACGCCCACCCCGGGAGGAGAGCGGGCGGCGCCTGATGGGATCGTGGGCGACATGACCTCCCCCAAGCCGCGCGTCGTGCTCGGAGTGAGCGCGGGCATCGCCGCGTACAAGGCGTGCGAGCTGCTCCGGCGGCTCACCGAGTCGGGCCACGACGTCACCGTCGTGCCGACCGCGGACGCGCTCCGCTTCGTCGGAGAGCCCACCTGGGCCGCGCTGTCCGGCAAGCCGGTGTCCCCACGGGTCTGGGACGGCGTCGCCGAGGTCCCGCACGTCCGGCTCGGCCAGCAGGCCGACCTGGTGTTCGTCGCACCGGCCACCGCGGACCTGCTCGCCAAGGCGGCCCACGGCCTGGCCGACGACCTGCTGACCAACACCCTGCTCACCGCCCGCTGCCCCGTCGTGTTCGCGCCCGCGATGCACACCGAGATGTGGCAGCATCCGGCCACGCAGGCCAACGTGGCGACCCTGCGGGAGCGCGGCTCCGTCGTCGTCGAGCCCGCGTCCGGCCGCCTCACCGGCAAGGACACCGGGCCCGGCCGGCTGCCCGACCCCGCCGAGCTGTTCGAGGTCGCCCGGCACGTGCTGGCCCGCGGCGCCGACGGCCGCGACCTCGCCGGACGGCACGTGGTGGTCTCCGCCGGGGGCACCCGGGAGGCCATCGACCCCGTCCGCTTCATCGGGAACCGCTCGTCCGGCCTGCAGGGCTACGCGCTCGCCCGGACCGCCGCGGCGCGCGGCGCCAGGGTGACGCTCGTCTCGGCGAACGTCGCCCTGCCCGACCCGGCGGGCGCCGAGACCGTCGCCGTCGGATCGGCCGAGGAGATGCGCGAGGCGGTCGTGGCGGCCGCCGGAACGGCGGACGCGGTCGTCATGGCCGCCGCCGTCGCCGACTTCCGCCCGGCCGACTACCGCGGCTCCAAGATCAAGAAGGCGGAGGGGGCGGAACCCGAGCCGATCCGCCTCGTCAAGAACCCCGACATTCTGGCCGAGCTCGGCCAGGTCCGGCGGCCCGGCCAGGTCGTCGTGGGCTTCGCGGCCGAGACCGACGACGTCCTCGCCAACGGCCAGGCCAAGCTCGCCCGCAAGGGCAGCGACCTTCTCGTCGTCAACCAGGTCGGCGAGAACCTGACCTTCGGCCGCCCCGACAACGCCGCGGTCATCCTCGGCGCCGACGGGTCGCGGACCGAAGTGCCCCGCGGGGCCAAGGAGGCGCTCGCCGAGGTCGTGTGGGACCTCGTCGCCGCACGGCTGGATCGCACGCCGCCGGGCGCGCGTCCGGGCGAAGGGCGCTGATCCCGCTAGACTTCTGGTCCTAACATCGTGGGGAACCCATGGCGGGGGGCGGCGTCCCTCGCCGAACTCGACAAAGAATCCGTTCTGCGACGTCAGTCAGCAGCCGCTGCAAGGAGTTCACGTACGTGTCTCGCCGCCTGTTCACCTCCGAGTCGGTGACCGAGGGTCACCCGGACAAGATCGCGGACCAGATCAGCGACGCGATCCTCGACTCGATGCTCAAGGACGATCCGAAGAGCCGGGTCGCCGTCGAGACGATGATCACGACGGGTCAGGTGCATGTGGCCGGTGAGGTCACCACCGAGACCTATGTGGACATCCCGGGCGTGATCCGGGAGAAGATCCTGGAGATCGGCTACGACTCGTCCAAGAAGGGCTTCGACGGCCACTCCTGCGGCGTGTCGGTGTCCATCGGCGCGCAGTCGCCCGACATCGCGCAGGGCGTGGACGACGCCTACGAGTCCCGCGAGGGCGAGGGCGTCGACGACCTGGACCGGCAGGGCGCCGGCGACCAGGGCCTGATGTTCGGCTACGCCACCAGCGAGACCCCCGAGCTGATGCCGCTGCCGATCACGCTGGCGCACCGGCTCGCCCGGCGCCTGTCGGCGGTCCGCAAGAGCGGCGACGTGCCCTACCTGCGCCCCGACGGCAAGACCCAGGTCACCATCGAGTACGACGGCGACCGCGGCGTCCGCCTCGACACCGTCGTGGTGTCCAGCCAGCACGCTCCCGACATCGACCTGAAGGAGCTGCTCGCCCCGGACGTCAAGGAGCACGTCGTCGACCCGGTGCTCGCCGAGTTCGAGCTCGACACCGAGAACTACCGGCTGCTGGTGAACCCCACCGGCCGCTTCGAGATCGGCGGCCCGATGGGCGACGCCGGCCTCACCGGCCGCAAGATCATCGTGGACACCTACGGCGGCATGGCCCGCCACGGCGGCGGCGCCTTCTCCGGCAAGGACCCGTCCAAGGTCGACCGCTCCGCCGCGTACGCGATGCGCTGGGTCGCCAAGAACATCGTCGCCGCGCAGCTCGCCGACCGCGCCGAGGTCCAGGTCGCCTACGCGATCGGCAAGGCCCACCCGGTCGGGGTGTTCGTGGAGACGTTCGGCACCGAGAAGGTCGCCCCCGAGAAGATCGAGAAGGCCATCGGGGACGTCTTCGACCTGCGCCCGGCCGCGATCGTCCGCGACCTCGACCTGCTCCGCCCGATCTACTCGCAGACGGCCGCCACATGCCCGCACGCGAGATCCGCGCCCGCCACGACCGCGACTCGATCACCGTCTACCAGGTAGAGCGGCGGTTACCGGATCGGCGCCGGGGAGATCGAGAACGCGCT
>NZ_JBEZJP010000411.1:0-7389 GCF_040653175.1 Actinomadura sp. NPDC048032 | reverse complement strand
ATGGACGACGACTCCCGCGACGCCGTCGCGACGGAGCTGGCGGCGGCCGCGGCCCGGGTCACCGACCTCGACGCGGCGCGGCGGCTGGTCGCGCTCGTCTCGGATCCGGCCATGAGGCTGTCCGCGCTGACCGAGGTCGCGCGCGCCGCCCACGGTTTCGGGAACGCCGCCGAGGCGGGGCGACTGCTGGCCGAGGCGGAGAAGCGGCTCGCCGGGTTCGACGCCGACTCCAGCGAGGGGGCGGCGACGGAGCTGGCGGCGGCGGCCGTGGAGATCGGCGACCTGGAGCTGGCGGAGCGGCTCGCGAGCGGCCTGGCCGACCCGCGGCTGCGGGTGGAGGTCCTGCTGGCGGTCTGCCGGGCGAGCGCCGAGCGGCTGCGGGCCCTGCGCCGCCGGGTCGTCCGGGAGGCGCGCGGGGTGCGCAACATGCGGATCCGCGGCGAGCTGATCGGCCGGCTGGCCGCCGCCGTCGCGGCGACGGGCAACGCGAACCTGGCGGGCAGGACGATGGACGACGCCGAGACGGCCGTCCGGACCATCGCGATCACCAATGCCGAGCCGCGGTGCCGCGGGCTCGTGGAGCTGGCCCTGCTCGCCGACGCGATCGGCGACGCCGAACGCGCGCGGCGCCTGCTGCGCGAGGCCGAGCAGCTCGCCGCCACCTACGTGGACGAGCAGCGCCACCAGCGGGCCCTGTCGCACATCGCCGGCGCCGCCGCGCAGCTCGGGCTGCTGGACGAGGCGGAGCGGGTGACGGAGATCATGCGGGCGTCGCGGCTGCCGTTCCCCGCGTGGTCCACCATGACGGCCGTCGCGGAGCGGGCCGCGGCCCTGGGCGACACCGCCCGCGCCGTCCGGCTCATCGAGGGGGCGCTGCGGATCGCCCGCAGCGTGCGCGACCCCAAGGTCCGCGGCGCGACCTTCGCCGGCGTCGCCGCCGCCGCGCTGCGGGCGGGACTGCCCGAGCAGGCCCGGGGCATCCTCGGCGAGGAGCCGCAGCACCACCACCGGCAGAGCCCGATCCTGCGGGACATCGCGCTGGCCACCGCGGCGGCGGGACGGCTGCCGGAGGCCGAGCTGATGGTCGCCCAGATCCGGTCGCCCGCCCGCCGCCGGGAGGCGTTCGAGGGCGTCATCGCCCACCTGGTGGAGCGCGGCGACCGCGCCGAGGCCGAGCGCCTCATCGTCCAGGGCATCCGGGAGGACGGCTGGCTGCCGCCCCCCGCCGTCATGATGGCGGCCCTGCCGGAGGTGGTCCCGCCGCTCGGCAACGTCCTGCCCCGCATGGCCGCGTTCGAGGAGGCGGCCAGGGCCGAGCGGGCGTGACCGCCGGCGGGCTCACGGCGTCTCGGCGGCCAGGCTCCGCGGGCGGATGTCCTTCCAGTTGTCCATGACGTACCCGATGCAGCCGGACCGGGACTCGGGGCCGTGGACCGTCGTCCAGCCGGCGGGGACGTCGGCGAACGCCGGCCACAGGGAGTGCTGGCCCTCGGCGTTGGCGAGGACCAGGAACGTGCCGTCGGGGTCGTCGAACGGGTTGGTCGTCATGCTCTTTCCTTCCTCTAGACGCCGGGGGTGACGCGGGCGGACCGCCGCGCCATGGACCGCACGATCTCCCCGGTGCGCACGGCGGTCATGGACAGCAGCGAGGAGGCGATCCCGTGGCTGTGCTCGGTCGCCCCCTGCAGGTAGACGCCCCATTCGGGGCCGGGCTCGGTGGCGATGCGGTAGTCGCGCTCGACGACCGGGCGCCCGTCCGGGCCGGTGCGGCAGTGCGCGCCCGCCTCGCCGAGCAGGTCGAACGGGTCGCGTTCGCGGTACCCGGTGGCGTAGACGACGGCGTCGGCCTCCAGGTCGGCGACCTCGCCGGTCGGCAGGAACGCGACCCGGACCCGCGTCCCGCCCGAGCCGCCGTCGGCGACGTCCAGGACGCGGGAGACGTTGAGGATGCGCAGCCGCTCGGCGCCCGCGACCTTCTCGGCGTAGGCGCGCCGGTACAGCTCGTCGATGAGGTCGAGGTCCACCACGGAGTAGTTGGTGTTGCGCGAGTACTCGAACAGCATGCGCTTCACGTCGCCGGGCGCGGCGTAGTAGTGGTCGACGGCCTCGGGGTCGAAGATGCGGTTGGCGAACGCGCTGTCGTCGGCGGGCGAGTACCCGTACCGCGCGAAGACCGCGCACACCTCGGCGCGGGTGAAGGTGCGGTGCAGGTACTCGACGGCCTCGGCGGCGCTCTGCCCGGCGCCGACCACGACGATGCGGCGCGGGTCCCAGTCGCCGCGCTCGGCGAGCCGGGTCAGCAGGTCCTCGGTGTGCCAGATCCGCTCCCCCGCCTGGACCCCCTGCGGCAGGACGGGTTCGAGCCCCGCGCCGATGACGACGTTGCGGGCGAGGTGCGTCTCCAGTTCGTCGCCGCGGCGCACGACGACCTCCAGGACCTCGTCGTCGTGCGGGCGGAGCGCGACGACCTCCGTCCCGTAGCGGACGCGGTCCTCGAACGCGGCGGCGGCCCATTCGAGGTAGTCGTGGAACTCCAGCCGCGTCGGGAACATCGTCTTGTGGTTGACGAAGTCGACCAGGCGGCCCCGGGCGTGCAGGTAGGCCAGGAACGAGTACGGGCTCGCGGGGTTCCGCAGCGACGCCAGGTCCTTGAGGAAGTGGACCTGCATGGTGGCGCCGTCGATCAGCATGCCGCGGTGCCAGCCGAACCCGGGCTGCTTCTCGAAGAACACCGCGTCCGCGCCGCCGTGCTCCTCCTCCAGCGCGACGGCGAGCGCCAGGTTGGACGGGCCGAACCCGATGCCGACGACGTCGCGGACGGGGGTGTGCATGCGCTCCTCCGGCATCAGGCGGGCCCGGCCGCGCTCGCGGCCTTGGCGATCTGCGGGACGACCTGGTCGATCACGTAGGGGACGGCGAGCGGGGTGGGGGTGCGCAGCGGCCAGAACGACTTCAGGTCCAGCGCCACGTAGGAGCCGCGCCTGACGGCGCCGAGCCCGGCGAACAGCTTGTTGCCCTCGATCTTCTTCTGCGTGGCGGGGTCGTCGTTGTAGTGGCTGAGCAGGACGTCCACGTCCAGGACGGAGACCTTCTCCATGCTCAGCTCGGCGGCGAACCCGTCGCCGGGCAGCTTCTCCAGCGACTCGGGGAGCGTCATGCCGAACTGCTGGAGCAGCTTCACGCTCGTGTCGTCGCCGGACTTCATCACGCCGATGTTGCCGTTGGGGAAGACGCTGGTGAACGCGAACTCCTTGCCGGCCAGCTCGGGGTGCTTCGCCTTCACTCCCGCGATCTTCGTCTCGACGTCGGCGACGAGCTTCCGGCCGTCCTCGGGGCGGCCGATCGCGGCGGCGACCTGCCGGGTGATCTGCTGCCAGGAGTCCTCGGCGGGGCCGTTCTGGTAGGCGAGCGTCGGCGCGAGCTTGGAGAGCTTGTCGTACTCCTTGTCGATGGCGAAGTCGCCGGCGGCGAGGATCAGGTCGGGCCGCAGCGCGGCGACCTCCTCCAGGTTGAAGCCCGCCTCGCCCTGCTTGAGCAGCTTCGGCCTGTCCCCGGTCAGCTTCGGCGCGCTCCAGGGGGTCAGGCCGTCGGGCTGGACGCCGGTGAGCTCGGCCATGCCGACGGGGGCGACGCCGAGGGCGAGCAGCGCGTCCTGGTCGACCTCGCCGAGCGCGACGATCCGCTTCGGGGCGGACTTCACCGTCGCGGAGCCGAGCTTGTGGGCGACGGTGACCGGGAACGCCCCGGCCGCGGCGCCGGAGCCGCCGGAGCCGCCGGAGCCGCCGGAGCCGCCGGCCGGCTCGTCGTCGCCGCAGGCGGCGGCCGCGGCGAGTCCCAGGACGAGCGCGGCGGCGGCGGTCAGGCGCCGCATCGTGGTGCGCATAGCGGACCTTCCATGTTCGGGGGCGGGAAGCCGGAGAGTGTTGATCAGGGATATTAGGTTAGGCTTACCTAACTAGGCAATGGCCGGACGGGTATGAGCCGCCTCACTCCCGCGGCGCCGTCCCGCCGGCGGACGCGAGCCGGGCGAGCAGGCCCGCCACGGTGGGCGCGGCCATCAGGGTCGAGATCCTCAGGTCCGCGCAGCCGGGCTCCCGCCGGACGCGCCGCACCAGCCTCATCGCGAGCAGCGAGTGCCCGCCGAGGTCGAAGAAGTCGTCGTCCGGGCCGACCTCGGGGACCCCGAGCTCCTCGGCGAAGATCCGGCACAGGGACGCCTCCCGGTCGTCGTCCCGGCGCGCCGCCTCCGGGGGCGCCTCGGCGGTCACGGCGCGGGCGGTCAGGACCGCCGGCAGCGCGCCGACCCTGGCGCCGGGATCGTCGGCGACGGCCGCGAGCAGCGCGATCAGGCCGTCCGCCAGCGCGGCGACCGTGGCGCGGTCGAACAGGTCGGCGGAGTAGTCGACGACGAGCCGGAGACCGTCAGGGCCCTCCCGGAAGATGAAGTCCAGGTCGAACTTCGCGGCGCCCGGCCCGAACAGCGCCTCCCGCTGCTCCAGGCCGGGGAACCGCACGTCGCCGACCCCCTGGTTCTCGTAGCCGACCATCACCTGGAACAGTGGGTTGCGGCCCGGCACGCGGCGCGGGCGCAGCGCCTCCACGACCGCCTCGAACGGCAGGTCCTGGTGGGCGAGCCCGGCGAGGACGGCCTCCCGGACGCGGGCGAGCAGCTCCGCGAACGCCGGGTCGCCGGACACGTCGGCGCGCAGGACGAGCGTGTTCACGAAGAAGCCGACGAGGTCCCGCGCGGCCTCCTCGGTGCGTCCCGCGACGGGGCTGCCGAGGGGGATATCGTCGCCCGCGCCCGTGCGGTGCAGCAGCGCCGCCACGGCGGCCTGGCAGACCATGAACATGCTGGCGTTCGCGTCCCGGGCGACGCGCCCGAGCCGGCCCGTGAGGCCGGGCGGCAGGTCGGCGGTCAGGGTGCCGCCGCGCTGCCCGACGGTGCCGGGGCGCGGCCGGTCCACCGGCAGCGGGATCTCCTCGGGCAGGTCCGCCAGGGCCCGCGCCCAGTGGTCGAGCTGCCGGGCGTGGACGCTGCCGGGATCGGACGGGTCGCCGAGCAGCTCCCGCTGCCACAGGGCGTGGTCGGCGTACTGCACGGGCGGCGGCTCCCAAGACGGCTCCTTGCCCTCCAGCCGCGCCGCGTACGCCTCCGCCACGTCGCGGGCGAACGGCCCGAACGACCATTCGTCGAACGCGATGTGGTGGAAGACGGCGAGCAGCAGGTGCTCCCGCTCGCCCTCCGGGAAGACCGCGACCCGCAGGGGGATCTGCTCGGCGAGGTCGAACGGCCTGGCGATGACGTCCTCGGGCGCGCAGGTCGCCGTCTCCAGGACGGGCCGCGCCTCGTCCGGGGCGAGGATCCGCTGGTAGGGCACCCCGCCGTGCTCAGCGAAGACCGTCCGGAGGCTCTCGTGCCGGGCGGTGACGTCGCCGATCGCCGCCTCCAGGGCCGCGAGGTCGAGGTCGCCTCGCAGGCGGACCGCGAGCGGCAGATGGTAGGCGTCGCGGGGCCCGTCGTCCTCGCGGAGCATCTGGTCGAGCATCCACAGCCGCCGCTGGGCGGACGACAGCGGCACGCGCTCGGGCCGCTCCCGCGGTTCCAGGACGGGCCGGGCCCGCGCCTCGGCGCCGCGGTGAAGGCGTCCGGCCAGTTCCGCGACGGTCGGCGCCTCGAACAGGTCGCGGATGGCGAGCTCGGCGCCGAGCACCGCCCGCGCCCTGCCGACGAGCCTCGTCGCGAGCAGCGAGTGGCCGCCGAGCTCGAAGAAGTCGTCGTCGATCCCGGCGCCGGGCGCGTCCAGGACCTCGGCGAACAGCGTGCACAGCAGGCGCTCGACGGGCGTGCGCGGGGCCCGGCCCGCGCGGCGCGCGCCGTCCCGCCCGGGATCGGGCAGGGCGCGCCGGTCGAGCTTGCCGTTCACGGTGAGCGGCAGCGCGTCCAGCGTCATGATCGCGCTCGGCACCATGTATCCGGGCAGGCGCGCCTTGAGGCTCTCGCGGACCCGCGCGGCCAGCACGCCGTGGTCGCGCGCGGCGACCGGGTCGTTCGCGTACGAGGCGGGGGCGCGTCCGGGCTCGGCGGGCGGGCACGCCGCTCCCCCGCCGAACACGGCGTCATAGCGGCCGGGCCGGTCGGACGGCGTGAGCACGACGTCCGGGAACAGCGCGTGCAGCGTCTCGGGCTCGATCCCCTCCGGGGCCGAGGCCAGCGCCGCGCGCGCCTCGTCCGCCGGGGCCCCTTCGCGCAGCGCCCGCAGCGCCGCGACCTCGCCCGACGACCTCGGGTCGGGGACGCCCCGGACCCGCAGCGGCCCCGCGGGCCTGGCGCGGAGGTCGTCGAGGGTGGTCCAGTCGACGGCCGGGGTCGGCGGGGCCGGGGGCGCGTCCTTGTGCAGGACGACGTCGTAGCGGTGGCGGGTCAGTTCGTTGTGGTGGGCGCCGCGCTTGACGAGGACGTCCACGCGGGACGGGCCGTCCAGCGCGGTGAAGAAGGCCGGGTCGAGGAGGAGTTCCTTCTCCAGGCGGACGGCGCGCTCGATCGCGTCCAGGTCGCCGCCGCCGCGTCCGAGCTGGACCGCGGCGTGCAGGCAGCGGACCGTGCGCAGGTCGCGGACGTCCCCGACGAAGAGCGCGCCGCCCGGGGCGAGCAGGCGCATCGCCTTGGCGACGACGTCCTCCAGGTAGGCGGCGCCGGGGAAGTACTGCACCACCGAGTTGATCACGATGGTGTCGAAGTGGCCCTCGGGCAGGCCGCCGGTGTCGTGCGCGGGCCGGCAGCTGAGGCGGACGGGCGAACCGGGGCCGACGGCCTGCCAGTCCCGGGACGCGGGCTCCGCGGGGGCGCCGAGGTCCGCGCGGAGCTTGGCGATGACCGGCTCGGAGAAGTCGGTGCCCCAGTACTCCTCGCTGCCGGGCGCGAGGCGGGTGAGGAGGAGGCCGGCGCCGACGCCGATCTCCAGGACGCGGCGGGGGCCGAGCGCGCGGATGCGCTCGACGGTGGTCGCGCGCCACTCGCGCATGTCGTCGAGCGGGATGGGGGCGCCGTCGTAGCTGCTGTCCCAGCCCGCGAACTCCTCGGCGTGCACGACCGTCCCGACCTCGGTGTACTCGGTGTCGTAGATCTGCCGCCACTCGGCGAGCTGCTCTTCGGCCGCGCCGTCGCGGGAGCCGTCCGGGACGACGTAGCCGACGAGGCGCTTCACCCCGGGGACGTCCGTCTCGACCGCGACGACGGCGGCCTGGCCGACGCCGGGCTCGGCGGCGAGGGCGGTCTCGATCTCCTCCAGCTCGACCCGGTAGCCGCGGATCTTCACCTGGTCGTCGGTGCGGCCGAGGAAGTCGATGTTGCCGTCGGCGCGGACGCGCACGAGGTCGCCCCCCGCC
>NZ_JBEZJP010000410.1:0-7406 GCF_040653175.1 Actinomadura sp. NPDC048032 | reverse complement strand
CGAGCCTTCCCTGCGGGTCATCCTCGCCAACGGTGGCGTGCACGACGGGCGTGCCCGCGGCGAGGATCGCTTCTGGATCGACCTCACCGCCGTTCCTGAACTTCTCCACCTGGGTGGGCCATTCCAGGCGCTCCACCCATCGCCACATGTGGTGGAGGTCCACCGTCCAGGCGTCCCGCTCGCCGGGCTCCCAGGCGATGAGGCGCGTGCCGGGCGAGGCCAGGTCCTTGATGACGACGGGTTCGGCCTTCGTCCGGGGCCGGGTCCACGGCGGGTCCGCGAGCAGCGGCGGCAGGGCGTCGCCGGACGCCTCCGGGACCCGGACGGTGGTCTCGCGGAGCGCGCCGATCACCGCGCGCGACTCCTCCGGAAGCTCCGGCAGCGTCTCCTCCACCAGCTCGGGGTGGGTGAGCAGGTGGGCCCGCAGCAGGTCCTCCGCCTCCGGCGTCCGCGCGGCCGGGGCGAGCAGGCGCAGCGCCCGCCGCGGATACGCCCGCGCGGCGGCGATCAGCGCGGGCTGGACGTACCTGTGGCTGATGCGGTCCACGAGCGCTTGGAAGGCCTCGTCCACGGGGAGCCGGGCGAGCACGTCCAGCAGGCTCCGGTAGGTGTCGGTGTCGGTGTACTGGCCATCCAGGGCTCCGGCCACCAGCGGCACCGCACCGGACGGGCCGACGCCGTCCACGAGGGTCGCGACGATGCTCGTCCCCCGGTCGTAGTAGCCGAGCGGCAGGACGGCCGGGTCGGCCTGCTCCTGCTCGCCGAGCGAGCAGAACAGCATCCACCGGTGCACCGAGAAGGGCGGCAGGCCGGCGACCGCCGGGTCGGCGCGGACCTCGTCCACCCAGTCTCCCCTGGTCGGCACCAGGTAGGACACGACCATCCGCTGCATCGGCGTCCGGCGCCGGGTCGCCAGCGCCTCGACGGACGCCGCGTACACGTCGTCGTCGGCGGCGGCCAGCAGGGCGCGCAGGTGCCGTGCGGCGCTCTCCTCGGACCACCACTCGCGGTAGTTGCCGGGCGTCCCGGTCCAGCGCACACCGGTCCAGGTCGCCTGGCTCCCCGCCTGCCGGTAGTCGCTCGTGACCTCGGGCAGCTCGGCGTAGGCGGCCGCCGCGAACGGCAGGCCGTGCTCGGCGGCCCAGGCGTCCCGGAACGGGTCCTTCCCGCCGAGTTCGAGCAGGCCGCGCTTGGACACCGCGACGGTCGCGACCACCGCCGCGCCCAGCGCGTCGGCCTCGCCCTTCAGGTAGGCTCGGCCGTGCTCGGCCAGCTCGGGCGGCGTGCCGGGCAGCGCGAGGACGTCCTCGACGCCGGCTCTGGCGGCCTCCACCAGGGACCGCGCCTTCTCCACCGCCGCGGCGTCGATCCGCGCCCGCGGCCACGGCCCCGGCCGGTCCCGGCGGGGATGGGCGACCCGCCGCCACGCGTCCGGCATCTCCCAGGTGTTCTCGTCGGCCGCCCCCGGCCCCGCAGTCGCCATGAGGCCACACCGTAGGGGAGATCACCGACAAAGGGGATCAAGAGCCGGAGCGCATGTCCCGCTCGACGGCGTCGGCGGCCTTGCGGGCGGCGACCAGGACGGGGTCCCAGACGGGCGCGAACGGCGGCGCGTAGCCGAGGTCGAGGCCCGTCATCTCCTCGACCGTCATCCCGTTCCACAGCGCGATCGCCAGGCCGTCGACGCGCTTGGCGGCGTTCTCCTCGCCGACGATCTGCGCGCCGAGCAGCCGGCCCGAGCGGCGCTCGGCGATCAGCTTGGTCGTCATCGCGGCGGCGCCCGGGATGTACCCGGCCCGGGTGGTGGACTCGACGGCGACGCTCAGCGTCTCGAACCCGGCCGCGGCCGCCTCGGCCTCGTTCAGCCCGGTCCGCGCGACCTCCACCCGGCAGATCTTGGAAACGGCAGTGCCGACCACACCGGGGAAGGTGGCGTAGCCGCCGCCGATGTTGATGCCGGCCACGCGGCCCTGCTTGTTGGCGTGCGTGCCGAGCGCGATCGCGACCGGCGCGCCCGAGACCAGGTGGCGGGTCTCGACGCAGTCGCCCGCCGCCCACACCCCTTCGGTGCGGGTGCGCATCCGCCGGTCGGTGACGATCCCGCCGGTCGGGCCGGTCTCGATCCCGGCCCGCTCGGCCAGTCCGGAGGCCGGCCGCACGCCGAGCCCGAGGACGACCAGGTCAGCGGGCAGCGTGCGGTCCCGCGTGCGGACCGCGGTGACGCGCCCCTCCGGGGAGGTGTCGAAGCCCTCGACCGGCTCCCCCAGGTACAGCCGCACGCCGATGCCGCGCATCGCGTCCGCGACGATCGCGCCCATGTCCGGGTCGAGGGTGCGCATCGGCTGGTCGGCGAAGTCCACGAGCGAGACCTCCAGGCCGCGCATCACCATCGCCTCGGCCATCTCCAGGCCGATGTAGCCGCCGCCCACCACGACGGCGCGGCGCGGGTCCCGCTCCTCGACGGCGCGGCGGATCGCCACGCCGTCGTCGAGGATCTGGACGCCGTGGACGCCCTCGGCGTCCACGCCGGGCAGGTCCGGGCGGGTGGGGACGGCGCCGGTCGCGACCACGAGCCGGTCGTAGGGCTCCCAGCGCTCGCCGCCGCCGTCGAGGGAGCGGATCCGCACCCGGCCGCCGCCCGTGTCGATCTCCACGGCCTCGGTGCGCAGCCGCAGGTCGATGCCGCGCTCCCGGAACTCGGCGGGCGTGCGGGCGACGAGCGCGTCGAGCCCGTCCACCACGCCGCCGACGAAGTAGGGGATGCCGCACGCCGAGTAGGACGCGTGGCGCCCGCGCTCCACGGCGACGATCTCCAGGTCCTCGGGGCCGCGCAGCCTGCGGGCCTGGGACGCGGCGCTCATCCCCGCGGCGTCGCCCCCGATGACGAGCAGGCGTTCACGTGCGGCCATGCCGTTTCCTCCCGATTGCCGGTGCTGCCCGAAAGATCGGCTCACTCCAGACCGTAGACCCGGCGGGCGTTGCCGGAGGCCACCAGCCCCGCGACCCGCTCGGCGTCGCGGGCCGTCCAGGCTCCGTCCTCCACTCCCCCGGCAAGGAACCCGGCGAGCCCGCGCCGGAACAGCAGCGCCCCGAGGTGGTAGAGCTCGGCCAGCCCGAACGCGTCCGAGGAGTACAGCACCTTCCCGAACGGCGCCAGCTCCAGCAGCTCGGCGATGAGCGCGGGCGACCGGTGCCCGAGGTTGTGGGTCGCCAGGCCCGCGTCGACGTGCACGTTCGGGAGCACCTGCGCCAGGTACCCGGCGTGCCGGTGGAACGGGTAGTTGTGCAGCAGCATCGCGGGGACGGGGGCCATGGCGCGCAGCAGCTCGATGAGCAGCAGCGGGTCGCCGCGGCGCAGGTCGGCGTCCACGTCCCCGTAGCCGACGTGGAACTGGACGGGCACCCCGGCGTCCACCGCGCACCAGACGAGGAACCTGTGCAGGGTCTCGTCGCACACGCGCGGCGGGGCGCCGACGCTCTCCGCCGCGCGCATCAGCCGCCCGGCCGCGCCGGCGACCTCCGCCTCCGGCGGCCGCACCCCCGACAGCTCCAGCCCGGCCCGGTACGCGGCGATCGACTTGGCCCCCACGGCGCCCGCGGCGAACGCGGCGTGGAGCCGGGAGCGCACCTCCCCGGCGAACCGGCCCGCCTCGACGCCGTCCGCGGCCACCCGCTCCGCGACGGTCTCCAGCCGCACGATCTCGTGCGCCCTCGCCCCGGCCAGCCGGCCGAGGGCGGGCGGGTCGAGGATCGCCTCCGGCGTGTAGCCGGTGTCCACGCAGAGCACGTCCAGCCCGGCGGCCGCCAGGAACCGCCGGTTCACCTCGGCGGCGCCCAGCTCGGCCCGGCGCGCCAGGTACTCCTCGGGCTCGGCGTGGGCGCCCAGCCCGAGGACGGGCGGGCACCAGCGCCGCAGCGCGAACCCGACCTGGGTGTCGAACATGCTCACGCCGGGCGGTCCCGCGGTCTCCGCTTCGGTGAGCGCCTCCTCGAACGCCGTCCTGCCGAGGTCCTCGCCGAGGACACCGTGGCAGTGGTGGTCGACCAGCCGCAGCGACTCCAGATACTCCAGCACGGCTCCCGCATCCTCCCTGAAACGCGACTGCGTTCTCCCTACGATGCCTTTACGGAGCGTGTTCACCTCCGCCGCCACCCGACCAGGAGCCAGCAGCCGTGGAACCCACCTCGCACACCTCCCCGCAAGGCGGCGACGCCGGAGAGCAGGCCCTCGACGGGCACGACCGGGCCCGGATGGGCGCCCGCGCGGCCGAGGCGGCACGCAGGATGGCCGGCGAGGGCATCGTCGCCGTCGCGCTGACGTGGGTGGACGTCAGCGGGATCACCCGCACCAAGACCGTCCCGGTGGAGCGGCTGGAGCACGCCGCGGCGTGGGGCGTCGGGATGTCCCCGATATTCGACGTGTTCCTGCTGGACGACTCGATCGTGTCCGGGCGCCACATCGGCGGCCCGACCGGCGACCTGCGGCTGCACCCCGACCTGGACCGGCTCGTCCCGCTGGCCGCGCTGCCGGGCTGGGCGCACGCGCCCGCGGACCGCTACGCCCAGGACGGATCCGTCCACCCGCTGGACGCGCGGGCCCTGCTGCGCCGCGAGGCCGACCGGCTCGCCGGGCTCGGCTACGCGGTGAAGGCCGCGTTCGAGATCGAGTGGGCGGTGTCGGACGGCGACGGCGAGGACTTCTCCCCGGCCTGCAAGGGCCCCGCGTACGGGATGACGCGGATCACCGAGCTGGCCGACTACCTGCGTGACCTTCTGAAGTCCCTCAAGGCGACGGGCGTGAGGGTCGTCCAGCTGCACCCGGAGTACGCGCCCGGGCAGTACGAGGTGTCGGTGGCCGCCGAGGACCCGGTCGGCGCGGCCGACACCGCCGTGCTCGTCCGGGAGACGATCCGGGCGGTGACGATCCGGCACGGGATGGCCGCCTCGTTCTCCCCCAAGGTGGAGGCCGACTCGGTCGGCAACGGCGCGCACGCCCACCTCAGCCTGTGGCGGGACGGCACGGCGGACGGTGCGGCGGGCGGCGCGGTGAACGCGATGGCGGGCGGCCCCGGACCGTACGGGATGACGGCGGCCGGGGAGGCGTTCGCCGCGGGCATCCTGCGCCGGCTGCCCGCGCTGCTGGCGGTCGGCGCGCCGTCGGTGGCGAGCTACCTGCGGCTGGTCCCGTCGCACTGGTCGGGCGCGTACGCGTGCTGGGGGCTGGAGAACCGGGAGGCCGCGCTGCGGTTCGTGACGGGGGCCGAGGGCGAGCGGGCCACCGCCGCGAACCTGGAGGTCAAGTGCCTGGACGCCGCCGCCAACCCGTACCTGCTGCTGGCGGCGCTGCTCTCGGCGGGGCGGGACGGCCTCGGCGCCGGCCTGAGGCTGCCGGAGCCGGTCGACGTGGACCCTGCGGGCCTGGCGGAGGAGGAGCGCGCCGCGCGGGGCATCGCCCCGCTGCCGGCGTCGCTGGCCGAGTCGGTCGCGGCGTTCGAGGCCGACGCCGTCCTGCGCGAGGCGCTCGGCGAGGCCGTCACCGACACGGTGGCGGCGGTGCGGCGCGGGGAGATCGCGCTGCTGGACGGGGCGACGCCGCAGCAGGTGGCCGCCGCCACCCGCTGGCGGCACTAGCGGGCGCTCCGGTCCTCCGCCGCGCCCGCCCGCCGCGACCTACCATTTACTGATCGACCGCGGGACCGGAGGCTCGGGCAATGCGCATCACCGGATACAAGAGCCATGGGGTGGCGGCCGCCGCCGCGCTGGTCAACGCCGCGACGGCGGCCGACGGGGACGACTCCCCCGACGCGCTGCGCCGCCTCCTGCGGGACAACCAGTTCTTCTGGCAGGAGTTCGAGGACGCCGACGCCGCCGACTTCCGGCGCTGGGGGCGGGTCCTGCGCCCCTTCTTCGAGGCGGCCCGGCTGGAGGAGGCGACGGCGATGCTGAACCGGCTGATGCTGGAGATGCCGATGCACCCGCACCTGGCCGACCACGAGCCGCACGGCCTGCACATGCACTACGCGCCACCGTCGTCCCGCCTGGTGGAGCGGTTCCGGGCGACCACGCTGATGAACCTCGCCGAACTGATCGTCGAGCACGGGCTCGGCCGGACGGGCGTCTGCGCCGCCGACGGCTGCGACCGCGTGTACGCCGACACCTCGCGGGCGGGGCGGCGCCGGTTCTGCTCGGAGTCCTGCGCGAACCGGACGAACGTCGCCGCGTTCCGCGCCCGCCGGCGGGAGTGACCCGCGCCCTCCGCTCCCGAACCCAGCCTTTTTGTGATCTTTGTCCATCCCTGTGACCTTTGCCCGCCTGCGGGAATGACAGAGCGCATGTCGCTCGTGTTCTTCCGCCGCCGCTCCGGCGAAGGTGATCGCGGCGGCCGCTCGCCGCTGCGGGTGGCCACGGAGGTGCGGTCCACCGCGTACCGCATCGCCCGCCTGACGATCACCGCCACGCTGGCGTTCGTGCTGGCCCTCGCGGTGCTGCCGGTCGGCGGGCCGCAGCCGCTGCTGGCGCCGCTGACCGCGCTGCTCGTCGTGCAGTTCTCCGTCTACCAGACGATCAAGGCGAGCGTCCTGCGGGTCGCCGCCGTCACCTCGGGGGTGCTGATCGCGGTGCTGGCCGCGGGCACCATCGGGTTCTCCTGGTGGACGCTCGGCCTGACGATCCTCGCCGCCCTGGTCATCGGGCACGCGCTGCGCCTCGGCGAGCACGTGCTGGAGGCGCCGATCTCAGCGATGCTGATCTTCGCGCTGGGGTCGGCCAGCGAGGCGGGCGCCGCCGACCGCGTCCTGGAGACGCTGATCGGCGCCGCCACCGGGCTGGCGGCGACGCTGCTGGTGCCGACGGTGCGGGTGCGGCCCGCCGAGGAGGCCGTCCAGGACGTCACCGAGAAGCTGCGGGAGCTGATCTCCGACATCGCCGACGGGCTGCGCGGCGAGCGCGCCCAGGGTGAGGCCGCCCGCTGGCAGGCGGAGGCCGAGCGGCTCGCCCGCGAACTCGGCCGCACCGACCGGGAACTCGGCGCCGCCGAGGAGAGCGTCCGGCTCAACCCGCGGACGCGGGCGCGGCGGCTCATCGACGCCGGCGTCGCCCTGCGCAACGCCATGGAGACGCTGGAGCACTTCACGCTGTCGCTGCGGGGGCTCACCCGGTCCCTGGCCGACGACGAGCGGCTCGGCGACCGGGGCCGGCTGCTGACCGACCCCGAGCTGCGCCGCGAGCTCGGCGACGCGCTGGCCGGGATCGCGGCCAGCGTCGCCTCCTACGGCCGGCTGGCCCGCTCCGACCTGACCCGCGACGCCCGGCCGTTCCTCGCCGAGCACGAGCTGGAGGTCGAGCAGCCGGCGGCGGCGGTGCTCCAGCTCGCCGGCCTCCTGCTCGCGGGCCTTGGTGTAGCCCTC
>NZ_JBEZJP010000409.1:0-7426 GCF_040653175.1 Actinomadura sp. NPDC048032 | reverse complement strand
CGCGCTCCCCCGCCCCGCTCCCCCCCCCCCCGCGGGACCCGCCCAATCTGACGGTGGCGCGCGGGCCCCCGCCCCGTCCGGCCTTCGCGCGTGCGCTACCGGGAGGTCATGGACCGGCCCTGGCAGAGCGCCGTCTGGACGGCTCTCTTCATGTCGTCGCTCTGCGCGTCCGAGCCGCCCGGGTCGAGGTTCACCATGACCGTCGCCTGGCTGCCGCCGACCGTGGCGCCGCTCGCGGTCTCGTACCCGAAGACGTCGCCGCCGTGCCCCCAGTACAGGCCGCCGCAGGGCAGGGGCCTGCTCTCCAGGCCGAGGCCGTAGGCCCGGCCGTCCGGGGCGCCGGTCGGCCGCGTCCTCATCATCTCCCGCAGCTGGGCCGGGCGCAGCAGCTCGCCGCCGACGAGCGCGCCCAGGAACCGGTCCACGTCGCCGCCACTGGAGATCATCCCGCCGGACGCGCCCGCGACCGAGGGATTGAACGCGGTGAGATCGACGAGCGGCGCGTCCCGGCCCGGCCGCACGTACCCGCGCGGGTGCGGTCCGGGGATCGCCGAGGCGTCCCCCGGCACGGACGTCCCGCGCAGGCCCAGCGGGGCGATGATGCGCTCCCGGACCTCCTCGCCCCAGGTGTGGCCGGTCACCTTCTCGATGAGCATGCCGGCCAGCAGGTAGTTGGTGTTGGAGTAGCTCCAGCCGGTGCCCGGCGCGAAGACCGGCGGACGGGCGAGCGCGAGGTCCACCAGGTCGCGGGTGTCGTGGTGGGCGAGCGGATCCTTGAGGATCTCCTGCGGGTCCAGGGAGGCGAGGTAGTCCGGTACGCCGCTGGTGTGCTGCAGCAGCCGGCGGACGGTGATCTTCCGCCCGGGTCCGCCGTATCCGCGGAGGACACCGGGCAGGTACCGGTCCACCGGCGCGTCGAGCGAGACGCGGTGCTCTCCCACCAGCTGGAGCACGACCGTGGCCACGAACGGCTTGGTCATGCTCCCGATCCGGAAACCGCTGTCGCGGGGGACCGGCGCCTGGCTGTTCACGTCCGCGACGCCGCTGGTCAGCACCGTGCTGCCGCGCTGCTCCCGCAGGTGGAGGAGCGCTCCGGGGCCGCCGTCGACCGTGGTCAGCCGGTTCAGAAGCCGGCGCAGCTCCGCCTGGTCGGCGGCGCCGCCGACTCCCGCGGCGCCGTCGGCCCGCGACGTGCCGGTGCCGGTCAGCGCGCTCACCGCGACACCGGCTGCCACGGCCAGGGTGATTGCGCCGCGCAGCGCACGCATCTGCTTGATCATGTTCGCTCCCTGAGTTCGGTGGTGACGGGTGGTCGCGTCCGGCTAGGCCGCCGCGGAGGCCTTGGCCGCGCGGTGCGCCGGAATGGACTGGCTCTGCTCCCGGGTGTGCGGGAAGAGGGCGAGCCAGATCAGGGCCGCACCCGCCGGCAGAAGGTCCAGGTCGACCGTGATGACCACGAAGGCGAGGACGACGAGGACGGGGCTCGCGGCGACCGACGCGCGCCGGGGGCCGACGACCGCGTGCTGGACGAGCAGCGCGGTCAGGCCCAGCATGAAGAGCACCGGCCCGATCTCGTAGAACGCCTGGGGGAGCACGGCCGGAACGTCCGCGTACCGGTCGGAGAGCGCGCTCTTCTCGGCGGAGTCCGCCGCCCGCAGGCCGACGACGATGTCGATGATCGCGACTCGGACGAAGGTGACCAGCCCGACGGCGGCCATCGCGGTGAGGGCGCCGGCGGTGACCCGGCGCGCCCTGCCGCCCTCCGCGACCGGCATGCGCCGCCACAGGCCCGCGATCACCGCCCCGTACAGGAGCAGCGACCCCAGGAAGAGCAGGTGGCCCACCGTCCAGGCGGGGCCGGGCCCGTGCTGCCCGTCGCGGCCGTCGATCAGCCGGACGGCGCCGTAGGCGAGCATGAGGGCGGGGGCGAGATGGAAGGCGATCCTGGTCATGAGCGGTTCTCCCGGAGGTCGAGGCTTGCGTCCCTGCGTTCTCGATCTTCAGGGAGAGCGGTGGTCCGGGGGATCGCCGTCGCGAGGGGTCTTCGGGCCTCGGTGATGCGGGGGAGAACCGGGGTGCGGCTCCCCCGCGCGAGGGAGCCGCACCTTCAGGAGGGCTCGATCAGCCGGGTCTCGTACGCGGCGATGACGGCCTGGGTGCGGTCGCGGATGCCGAGCTTGGCCAGGACGTTGCTCACGTGGGTCTTCACGGTGTGCTCGCTGACGACCATGGCCGCGGCGATCTCCGCGTTCGACAGGCCGCGGCCCAGCAGGCGCAGGGTCTCGCGCTCCCGCTCGGTCAGGACCGACAGGCGGTCGGAGACCGCCGCGCCGGCGCGCGGGCGGTTGCGCGTGATGTCGGAGATCAGGCGGCGGGTGACGGTGGGCGCGAGCAGCGACTCCCCGGCCGCCACCACCCGGACCGCGTGCACGAGGTCGTCGCGGCGCACGTCCTTGAGCAGGAACCCGCTCGCCCCGGCGTAGAGCGCGTCGTAGACGTAGTCGTCCTGGTCGAACGTGGTGAGCATGATCACGCGGGTGCGGGTCCCGGCGCACACGGCCTTCGCGGCCTCGATGCCGTCCATGCCCGGCATGCGGATGTCGAGCAGCGCGACGTCGGGGTCGTGCTCGCCCACGGCGGCGACCGCGGCGGCGCCGTCCTCCGCCTCGCCCACCACCTCGATGTCGGGCTGCGCGTCCAGGATCATCGCGAAGCCGGTGCGGACGAGCTCCTGGTCGTCGGCGAGCACCACCCGGATCACGCGGCCACCGCCGCGGCGCAGGGCAGCGTCGCCGAGACCCGGAACCCGCCGCCCGGCAGGGGACCGGCCTCGGCCGTGCCGCCGCAGGCGGCGGCGCGTTCACCGATGCCGATGAGGCCGTCGCCGCCCCGCCGCCAGCCCGGATCGGCCCCGTCCCGGCCCCGCCCGTCGTCGGTCACCGTGATCTCCAGTTCGTGGTCGGTCCAGCGGAGCAGGACCTCGGCCGTCCGCGCGCCGGCGTGCTTCACCGTGTTGGTCAGCGCCTCCTGCACGATGCGGTACGCCGCCAGGTCGGCGTCGGCGGCCAGGCCGCGGCGCACGCCCTCGACCGTGAGCCGCACGCGGACCTGGGTGCGGTTGACGTGCTCGACCAGGCCGGGCAGCGCGCCGATGGTCGGCTGAGGCGCGCGTACGCCGTGGTCCTGCTCCTCCTTCAGCACGCCCAGCGTGCGCCGCAGCTGGGTCATCGCGTCCCGGCCCGCGTCGGCGATCGCGTCGAAGACCCGTTCGGCCTGGCCGGGATCGGTGTGGACGACCACCGGACCGGCCTCCGCCTGAACGACCATGAGGCTGACGGCGTGCGCGAGCACGTCGTGCATGTCGCGGGCGATGCGGGCCCGTTCCTCCGCCGCCGCCCGCGCCGCCTCGGCCTGGCGCTCGCGTTCGAGCGCCTCGCGTTCGCGTTCGAGCTGCGCGGAGCGTTCCACCAGCGCGTTCGACCGCTCCCGCGCGGTCCGCGCCAGCGTGCCGAGCAGGAACGCCGTCATGGGCAGCAGCAGCGTGAACATGAACTCGCCCGCGTCGTTGTTCTTCACGAGCAGCGCGCCGGGCGGGATGGACGCCACGATCACGCCGATGAAACCCCACCTCTGCCAGCGATGCCGCCCCAGGTCGGCAAGGGTGTAGATCGCCACCAGCGCGCCGTACTGCAGCATCTGGCCCGGCCGGTGGTGCAGCGACACCCCCATGGCGAAGCACGCGACCACCAGCGCGATCGCGAACGGCGCCCGGCGCCGCCACACGAGCGGGACGACCGTGCCGAGGTTGAACACCACTCCGAGCGGCGTGACCTCCGGCGCCGTGGCGAACGGCACGAAGACCGGGACGGCGACCGCCGCGGCGACCAGCACGTCCACGAGGCGGCCGTCCTCCCCACGCCGCCGCCGCAGCCACCTGGGGAAACCGAAACCGCGCAACCGATCTGACATCCCCCCAGTATCGGCCGCCGCACGACACGTCCACCTCGCTCGCACGACGGATCTTCACAACCGGAGCATTCGTCTCAATAGAGGGCGGCCGTTACGGGCGACCCGAGTGGCAGGCGTACCCCCTTGAGGCATAGACGGCGCATCTGGTGAAGCGCGCGGCGGTTCTTCTCGGCCCGGGCCTGGTCGGACGCGCGGTTCAGCACGTCGAACGCCCGGTCGAACGCGATCGCGGCGGCCTTGACGTCGCCGTCGGCCGCGTGCGACACCCCCAGCCGGGACAGAGCGCCCGCCAGGGAGAACGGTTGCGACGCGGCGGCGAAGTGCTCCGCCGCGGCGGCGAACAGTTCGCATGCCGCCGCGTAGTCGCGCTGGTTGTAGCGGTGGAGCGCCAGGGCGTGGCTCAACCGGGCGGCCATGCCGGGTAGGTCCGCCTCTCGTGCGGCTTCCAGGCCCTCGTTCCACGTGTCGAGGGCTCGTAACGACTGGCCGCCGGCGTAGAAGGCGGTTCCGAGCCCCAGAAGAATGGACGCCCGGTAGCTGTGGAGACCGCGCTCCTCGCAGATTTCCAGGCATGCGGAGAACTGTTCCTGCGCGGCCCGATGGTTGCTACGGGCCAGGTACGCCTCTCCAAGAGGTCTGCGTAGGCTCAGCTCCTTCTCGGGGTCCACGAAACCCTCCAGCGACGGGACCAGGGGTTCCAGCAGATCGATGACCTTCTGCGAGAGCCCGGCGTCCAGCAACTGCTTGGCCTGGTAGGCCGCCGCGGCGAACTGGCCGGCCTCGGGATCCATCGCGGCCAGAGCCGCCTGCGCGGCCGCGGACTCCCGTTCGGCATCGGTGATCCGGCCCAGGTCCCGGTAAGCGTCCGCGAGCCGGGCGTGCAGTGCCCCGACCACACCGGGAGGCCCAGGGGCCAGCAGGGAGAGAGCCTCTCGCCAGCAGGCGATCGCGTCGTCCGGCGACGGTGGCCGCTCGTCGATCCATCGATCCCCTTTCTCGAACAGCAGCAACGCGAGTTCGGAATTCCGCCCGGCTCGCCGCGCGGCCGCTGTCCCGATCTCCAGAATCCACTCGGCCACCTCCCCAACGCCGCGCTGCTCGGCCAGCAGGCTGAGGGGATATGCCAGCTCGGCCGTCGCGGCGTCCAGCCCGTGGTGGTCGATCAACCCCAGGAGCCCATAGAGGTTCGGCTCTTCGGCGTCCAGCCACGACAGGGCCTCCGCCGGGGCCGGCCTGGACTCCGGCTCGCCCCACAGTCCCTCCCGGATGCCCAGACCGGTGAGCGCTGCCAAGAGATGATCGCTGTACCAGCCGAAGCTGCGCGCCATCGCCTGCGAGGGGCCGTCGGGACCGGAATCGTCGAGCAGTTCCAGAGCGAAGAACCAGACCAGATCGTGCATCAAGAAGCGCCCGGGAGCGCCGGCCGGCTCCACCAGATGGTCGAGGACGAGGCGGTCGACCACCTCCTCGGCCTCCGATTCGGGCACGTCGAGCAGGCGTGCGGCCAGCCCGAGGGCGAACGTGGGGCCCGGCCGCGCGGCCAGCGAGCGGAACAGACGCGCGGCGTCGGCGTCGAGCGCGCGGTACGACAACTCGAAGGCGGCCCGCACATCGAGATCGCCGACCTTGAGATGGTGCAGCCTGCGGCGCGCGTCCCACAGGTGGGAGGCAAGGTGGCCCGGGGTCCAGTCGGCGCGGGCGCGGAGCCGCGCGGCGGCGATCCGCAGCGCCAGCGGCAGCCGCCCGCACACCTCCACGATGCTCCGGGCGGCCGCCTCATCGGCCCCGATCCGATCCGCGCCCACGATCTTCGACAGCAGCGACACGCACTCCCGCTCGTCGAGCAGACCGAGATCGTAGCCCTGTGCGCCCTCCAGCGCGGGCAGGGCGTTGCGGCTGGTGACGACGACCAGGCATCCGCCGTCGGCCGGCAGGAGCGAGCGCACCTGCGACGCGTCGGTGGCGTCGTCCAGCAGGATGAGCATTCGCCGCCCGAGGAGCAGTTCGCGAAACAGCGCGGCCCGGGACGCCGTGTCCTCGGGCATGTCCCCCGGGGCCCCCAGCGCACGCAGGAAGCGGGCGAGGACCAGCCCCTCGTCGAGCGTTCCCTCGTCCGCGCGCAGGCGGCAGTAGAGCTGACCGTCCGGATACTCCGGCGCCAGATCGTGGGCGAGACGCAACGACAGCGCCGACTTGCCGACCCCCGCAAGTCCGGTGATCACAAGGAGGGCGGGGGAGTTGACGCCATCGACCGGACGCCGTTCTCCGCACCTGGCCTTCACCTCGGCCAGCTCGCGGATCCGCCCCGTGAAGTCCGCGGGCACGCCGGGTAACTGCGCGGGAATGCCTGTCGACCGCGTGGCCCGCTCGCGTCCGCGAGCGGGACGGCCGCGGGTGGGCTGAGCCGCCTCCAGCAGATCCATCCAATAGGTGCGGTCTGGCCCCGGCGCCCCGGCCCAATCGCTCCACAGCCTTATGAGCGCCCATACCTTCTCGGTGACCTCGGGGTCGGAGAACCGCGGGACATGCGCCGCGTTCGGATCGTCCGGCAGCCATGCGCTGATCAGCCGAGCGTTCAGCTCCACCTTGTACGGCGGTCTGGCCAAGGCACGCGCGGCCGCCCGGCGCGACGTCTGGGCCTTCGGGTGCCTTTTCCGCCGGACGTCCTTGGCGCGACGCTCCAACGTCCTCATCGCCTCGTACCAGGCAAGCACCGCCTGCGTGGCCATCGCCACCTCCGCAGAGGTCACCGTGCCCGCAGCCGACGATGCGGGCAGCGTTCGTACCAGCAATGTAGGACAAGTTCGCCCGCATCGCCCGCCGTTGCGCACAGGGGCGCGACCACTCACCGAGCCTGGCATCTCAGCCCGGGCAGCCGGGAACCACCCAAGCTTTCAGGAGAAGCTCATGACTGTGATCCAGGGTCGGTGGCCGGCCCCCGCAACCAGTTCCGTGCGCCTCAGTCGAAGGTGGTGGAGATCTCGTGCCAGCCGCCGGGAACGAGGGCGGCGGCTTCGTCCGGCCCCCAGGAGCCTTTGGCGTAGGGGAGGGGCTGGGTGGGGAGGTCGAGGACGGGCTGGATGATGCGCCAGGACTCTTCAGCCAGGTCGAAGCGGACGAACCGGCGGGGGTCGCCGGTCACGGCGTCGGTGAGGATCCGTTGGTAGGCCGCCTCCATCGGGCCCAGGACCTTGGTGAAGTCCACGCTGAGCGGGACTTTCCGGGTGCTGTCGCGTCCGGGGACCTTGGCGAGCAGGTCGAACGTGACCCCCGCGTCGGGCTGGATGCGGAAGCGGATCAGATTGGGCTCTGGGGCGCCGTCGAAGTAGGTGGTGGGCGGGGTGCGGAGTTGGGCGACCACTTCCAGGTCGGTGGTGCCCAGTGCCTTGCCGGAACGGATGTAGAACGGGACGTCGGCCCAGCGCCAGTTGTTGATGCGCAGGCGCAGCGCCGCGTA
>NZ_JBEZJP010000408.1:0-7428 GCF_040653175.1 Actinomadura sp. NPDC048032 | reverse complement strand
GACCGCCTTGCGCCCTGGGCGCAAGGCGGTCTCACTTCGCCCGAACCCAGCGGTCAGCGGCCCCACCGAGCACGGAGCATCAAATGGTCACCATGAAGTGATTTCTTTGCCCGCCCCAAAAGCGACCACTGCGGACGCTTTCCACGGGCGAACAATCGTGGATCGAGGCCGCAGAGCACACCAGAACCAGCAAGTATTACTGAGCGGATCGGAGCGTGTGAGCCGCGCCCGATACCGGTCAGGAAGAAGAGTCAAATCGCCACTTGCATGGCGTCTGGTGTCAGTGGATTCTCTGTTGAGCGGATACCGCGGGTGCCTCTGACCGAGACAGCGCGAGTACCCGCACGGTCTCTCGTCGTCGCCCCACGGAGGCATCATGCGCCCCAGGATCGCCACGGCCGCCCTCGCCCTCGCCCTGAGCGCGAGCGGACTGGCCCTGACTCCCACCGCCGCCGACGCCGCGGCACCGGCCACCGCGCCGAGCAGGGCACTCGCCGCGCCGGCGTTCAACGCCGCCGGCGTCTACACGATCTTCCAGAGCCGCGGAGGCAACATCCAGGTCAACGTGACCCAGGACGGCGCCGGCAGGCTCTTCGGGTCCGCGGTCTACGGCAGCACGGCCGGGACGATCGAGACGGGATCGGTGGACGGCTTCAACATCTTCTTCGTCATCGGATGGTTCAACGGGACCCGGGGACGCTACGACGGCTCGCTGGGCGGCGACAGGCGCCTGTCAGGGATCACCGTCGACCTGAACCACCCCGGCAGCCAGGCGACCTGGTTCACCAGCCGCACCTTCTGAGCAAAGGGCCCGGCCGGGATACCGTTGAGAAAGGGCCGCGGCGCGGCCGAATTTGGCGTACCACGAATACGCCGCCGAATGGGAACGGAGTAAAGAACTCAGTCGTCGGCGGAGAAGCGGATGGCCGTCGGCGGCAGTTTGATCCCGGGCCAGACGCGCACGCCGCAGCGCAGTTCGTTGCCGGGGCCCACCACCGCGCCGTCGCCCAGCACGACGCCGTCGAGGACCGCGCCGGGGCCCACCCGGGCGCCCCGGCTGAGGACCGAGTCGCGGACGGTGGCGCCCTCGGCGACGAACGAGTCCTCCAGCAGGACGCTGCCGATCACGGTGGCGCCCGCCTCGACCACGGCGCCGCGGCCGACGGTGGTGCCGCCGCGCACGACCGCGCCCGGCGCGACGCGGGCGCCCGTGAGAGCGAGGCGCTCGCCCGGCTCGCCGGGCATGGCGGGAGACGCCAGGGTGCCGAGGACGAGGTCGCGCGAACCCCGGACGAAGGCCTCGGGGGTGCCGACGTCCAGCCAGTAGCCCGACTCGACGTAGCCCATGACCACCGCGCCGGACGAGATGAGCGACGGGAACGTCTCGCGCTCGACGGAGACCACCTCGTGCTCGGGGATCGTGTCGATGGCCGACCGGCGGAAGACGTAGCAGCCCGCGTTGATCTGGTTCGTCACCGGATGGGGCGTCTTCTCCAGGAAGGCGGTGACGCGGCCGTCGCCGGCGGTGGGGACGCAGCCGAACCGGGACGGGTCGTCGACCTCGGTGAGGTGGAGCGTCACCGAGGCGGCGGCGGCCTCGTGCAGCTTCACCTGGGCGCGGACGTCGTGGCCCGACAGGATGTCGCCGTTCAGGATCAGGACCGGGTCGTCCGGGCCGCAGGTGAGGGCGCGCGCGGCGTTGCGGATGGCGCCCCCGGTGCCGAGCGGCTCGTCCTCGCTGACGTAGGCGAGGTCGACGCCGTAGGCGCGGTCGCCGAAGGCGGCCTCGAACATCTCGGCGCGGTAGGACGTGGCGAACACGATGCGCTCGACGCCCGAGGCGTGGGCGCGGGCCAGCTGGTGCGCGAGGAACGCCACCCCCGCCGTGGGGAGCAGGGGCTTCGGGGTGGAGATCGTCAGGGGGCGCAGGCGGGTGCCTTGACCTCCCACCAGGAGGATCGCTTCCACTCGGTTCCTTTCTCCACGCGCGGTCGGAGAGAGCCTAGTGGGTGCGTGCCGCGGCGTACTGGTCCACGGCACGCCGGTAGGAGGCCATGTGCGCCTCGGCGGACGCCGACCAGGAGAACCGCTCGGAGCGGGTGTGGGCCGCCTCGGCCAGTTCGGCTCGGCGGGACGGGTCGTCGATCAGCGAGGTGAGGGCGGCGCCGATGCCCTCCGGGTCGGGTTCGGTGTAGGCGACCGCGTCGCCGCCGACCTCGGGGAGGGGGCCGCGGTGCGTGGTCAGGACGGGCGCGCCGCAGGACATGGCCTCCAGGACGGGCAGCCCGAAGCCCTCGCCGCGGCTCGGGAGCGCCACGACCAGCGCGCCGCCGAAGAACCCGGGCAGGGCCGGCCAGGGCAGGTAGCCGGGGCGCAGGACGCGCAGCTCCAGCGGGACGGTGGCGAGGGCCGCGTCGACCTCGTCGTCCCAGCCGCCGCTGCCCGCGAGGACGAGCGCCGGCGCGTCCTCGCGGCCGGCGCACGCCCGCACCCAGCCGCGGATCAGGTTCGGGACGTTCTTGCGGGGCTCCAGCGCGCCCAGGTAGGCGACGTAGGGGCGGCCGTGCAGGCCGAGGCGGTCGGAGACGTGCTTGACCTCCGCCTCGGACGGGCGGTGGAAGACCTCGTGGTCGACGCCGTGGTAGGCGACGTCGATGTGGGACGGGTCGGCGCCGAGGATGCGGACCAGCTCGTCGCGCGTCGCGCGGGACGGCGCGATCAGCCGGGTGGCGCGGCGGGCGGCGGTGCGGGTCGCCGACTTGATGTAGGAGGTGCGCACCGGGTCGTGCGGCTCCGGCTCGGCGAACAGGGTGACATCGTGGATCGTCACCACGGTCGGCAGGCCCGCGCTCACCGGCATCGTGTAGGTGGGCAGGTGGATGACCTCGGCGCCGACGCGCCGGGCCACGTGCGGCAGGCCCGACTGCTCCCAGGCCAGGCGGGTGGCGCGGTGCGAGAGCGTCGCGGGCCCGGCGACCACCTGCGCGCCGGGCACGAGGCCCTCATAGCGTTCGGCGTCCGCACGCTGGCAGGCGACGGCCAGGTCGGCGCCCTGCCGGTGCAAGGCGCACAGCAGCCCGTCCACATACCGGCCGAGCCCGCCGCGGTCGGCAGGCACGGCGGTGGCGTCGAGCAGAATCCGAGGCGCCACGGTCCACTCCCCCATCCAGCGCGGTGGCGTAGATCACTCTTTACTCTCCGAGCGTACGCCCGGAAGGCGCCAACTCGCCGGATCTCGTTCCACGCGATTCATCCGTGAGGGGCCCTCCCCACACGGCCACCGCTTACGCGCCCCCGGCCCCCGCGGGGCCTTATCTTTTTCGGGCGCGGACCAGGACGATGCTGCCGCGCTCGTTCGGCGCGGCGCGGTCGGCGAGGGCGACGAACGGCGTGAGCGGCGCGGCCGCGTTGAAGCCGACCCTGCCGCCGTAGGTGGAAAGGGACAGGTAGAGGCGCTCGGTGGCCGCGGTGCGGAACTGGTAGCTGTAACCGACGAGGTCGAGGCCGCGCTCGTCCATCAGCTTGCGCAGGCTGTCGTGGGTGTAGGTGTGCTGGACGTGGTACTTGGCCTTGTGCGCGTCGCGCAGTTTGGGCCAGGCGTCGGCGCGGCTCAGCACGTCGGCGGACATGAAAATCTCACCGCCGGGCTTGAGGACCCGCGCCATCTCGTCCAGCGACCTGCCGCCGTCGTCGAAGTGCTCGATGGCGCAGACCGACAGGACCGCGTCGAACGAGCCGTCGGCGAACGGCAGCCGCAGCGCGTCGCACTCGATCAGCGCGGGGGCGTGCGCGAGCGTCCGCCCGTAGACCATCTTGCCGCGGGCCAGGTCGATCGAGACGGCCTCGGCGCCGCGCCGGCGCGCGCGGCCGGCCCAGTAGCCGTCACCGCCCGCGACGTCGAGGACCCGCTTGCCGCGCAGGTCGCGCCCCATCCAGTCGAGCAGCGTCCCCGCCTCGCGGTACCGGCACACGTGCACCTGGTGCCCCATGAAGGCGACCACATCCGAAATCTTCATCGCTCCCCAACTCTAGGCGGAGCGGGCGGCCGCGAGGTCACGTTCGCCTACGCTGGGCGCGTGAAGATGAAGGTCGTCGCCGTCCGGGCCCTGCGCGTGCTCCTGGTCCTGCTCGCGCTCGCGTTCTGCGGCTACAGCGTGGCGTCCCAGTGGGACGCCGCGGTGGACGCGTTCCGGCAGATGTCGTGGGCGACGCTGGCCGGGGCGCTCGCCGCGGGCCTGGCGGGGCTCTTCGCCTGGATGCTCGGCTGGCGGGAGTTCCTCGCCGGGCTCGGGTCGCCGCTCCCGGTGCGGGCCGTCTTCCGGATCTCGGGGATCAGCCAGCTCGGCAAGTACGTCCCGGGCAAGGTGTGGGCGCTGGTCACCCAGATCGAGATGACGCGCGAGCACAAGGTGCCGCCCGAGCGCAGCTTCGGCTCGACGATGCTGGCGGTCGCGACGTCCACTTCGTGCGGCCTCGCGGTCGCGGCGGTGACGCTGCCGCTGACGTCCGCGGCGGCGCGCCGGGAGTACTGGTGGCTGTTCCTGCTGGCGCCCGTCCTGCTGGCGATGCTGCACCCGAAGATCGTGAGCTGGGCGCTCGGCGTGATGCTCAGGCTCGTGCGGCGGCCGCCGCTGGAGCACCCGGTCGGCCTCGCCGCGACGCTCAGGGCCATCGGGTGGACGGTCCTCGGCTGGGCCCTGTTCGGCGTGCACACGTGGCTGCTGTGCGCGGCCGTGGGCGGCGACGGCAAGGGGCTGCCCTTCCTGGCGACCGGGGCGTACGCGCTGGCGTTCGTCGCCGGCTTCCTCGTCTTCATCGCGCCGGGCGGTATCGGGGCCCGGGAGGCGGCGCTGACGGTCGTGCTGACGCCGGTGCTCCCGGCGGGCGCGCCGGTCGTGGTCGCGATCGCGTCCCGGGTGCTGCTGACCGCCGCCGACCTGCTGATCGCGGGCGCGGCGTTCCTGCTGGGCAGGACGGCCCCGGCGACCGGGAATGAACCGCGCTCCGAGCCGCTTGTGACGGGTACGCAGCCCATGACGGATGCGCAGCCTACGAAGGAGGGACCGTGACGGCCCCGATCACCGTGACCGACGCGACGTTCGCGGACGAGGTCCTGAGCAGTGACACCCCCGTGCTGGTCGACTTCTGGGCCGACTGGTGCGGGCCGTGCCGCATGATCGCTCCCGTCCTGGAGCAGATCGCCGCCGAGCAGGACGGCAAGATCAAGATTGCGAAGATGGACTACGACGCGAACCCTCAGACGCCGGGCAAGTACGGCGTGATGGGACTGCCGACCCTCCTGCTCCTCAAGAACGGCGAGGTCGTGGAGCAGATCGTCGGCGCCAAGCCCAAGCGAGCCCTGATGAAGGTCATCGAACCGCACCTTTGACTTCCTCCCCTCCAGGTTGGGAGGGGAGTGCTACGGCTCGCACCGCAGAGTTTTCTGCTTCGCGGCCGACTGCGGAAGGGAGGGCCCCGGCCGTCTGACATCAGCTCCACAGACATCACCGGGGTCTCCCCTGGCTACGGCTCGACCAGCCGCAAGGATGTTCTTTGCCGCATTGATGTCCCGGTCGTGCCGGGTGCGGCAGCCCGGGCACGTCCAGTGCCGGGTGGACAGGCTCAGTTCCGCGAGCGGGTGCCCGCAGTGCGAGCAGGTCTTGGACGAGGGGTACCACCGGTCGATCACGACCAGGGTCCGCCCGACCCGTTCGGCCTTGTACTCCAACTGGCGGCGAAACTCACCCCACCCGCAGTCGGAGATCGCCTTAGCGAGCCTGCGGTTCTTCACCATGTTGGCGACGGCGAGGTCCTCGATCGCGATGACGTCCGCCCTGCCGACGAGGGAGGTGCTGGTGCGGTGCAGGAAGTCGGTGCGGGCGTTGCGGATCTTGCGGCAGGCGCGGGCGACCTTGATCTTGGCCTTGCGCCGGTTGCTGCTACCGGGCTGCTTGCGGGCCATGCGCCGCTGGTACCGGGCTAGATTGCGCTGCTTCTTCTCCAGATGGCGGGGGTTGGCGATGCGCTCCCCGTCAGAGGTCACCGCGAAGTCGTTGACGCCCAGGTCGATGCCGATCTGACGCCCGGCGGCCGGCATGGGCTCGGGCTCAGGGGTTTCGACGGCGAAGGTCACATACCAACGGCCGTCCGCTTCCCGGGAGACAACTACCATCGTCGGATCCAACGTGGGCAGGTCCACATCCTCGAACGACCACACCAGTGCTAGCGGCGCCCGGGTTTTGGCCAGCCACAGTTCCCCGTCCTTCATCCGGAAGGCTGAGCGCGTGTAGTGCGCGGACTGGCGAGAGGTGCGGCTCCTGAAGCGCGGGTAGCGGGTACGTCCGGCGAAGAAGTTAGCAAAGGCGGCGTGCTGGTGGCGCAGCGCCTGCTGTAACGGAACCGAAGAGACTTCGTTCAGGAACGCCAGGTCCTCGGTCTTCTTCCAGGCGGTCAAGGCGGCGTCGGTTTCCCGGTAGGAGATTCGCCTGGCATCGGAATGCCAGGCCCGGTGGCGTTCGGCGAGGGTCTTGTTCCAGACCAGCCGGACACAGCCGAACGTGCGGCCGAAGAGGGCCGCCTGATCGGGGTCGGGGTAGGCCCGGCACTTGTACGCCGTCCGCATGACCGCGACATTACTAGTGGACGGGAAGGCTGTAAGGATTTCCGGTTACACCGGGGACCGCCCAGCTGCGCCGGACCGCTCGGCCTCACCGTCATCCTTACCCGACCGCCTGATCCCCCTGTCGGGGCCGCTGCCGCCTGCCCGGGCGAGGCGGTTAGTTTCCTGTGAGCGCGTCGAGGTAGGCGGTCCAGAGGGGGCCGTGGTCGACCGGGCGGACGCCGGAGCGGAGGCGCTCCGGCTCGCCCGGCTCGTAGAAGCGGCGCAGGGCCGAGGCGAGGGACGCGACGTCGTCCGGCCGGCAGATGAGGCCGTCGGCGCCGTCGCGTATCTGGGCCGCGAAGCCCCCCACATCGGTGGCGATCACCGGGAGGCCGTGCTCGTGGGCCATCCAGACGTTCTGTGAGGCGGTCGCAGTGCGGTACGGCAGGACGAGGGCGTCGGCGGCGGCGAAGAGTCCCGGGACATCGGCGGCGGGGACGTATCCGGGCCGCAGCTCGACCCTCGACGTGAGGTCCAGCGAGCGGATCAGCTCGCGGGTCTCGTCCAGGCCGCCCCAGAACTCGCCCGCGACGGTCAGCGCCACGTCGTCCGGGCCCTCGGCGAGGGCGCGCAGCAGGACGTCCAGGCCCTTGTACGGGCGGACGATCCCGAAGAACAGCAGCCGCCGGCGTACCTTGCCGTCGCCGGGCGCGGCGGTACCGGCCGCGGGCAGGTGCGCGGCCATCTCCGCGACCCGCACCGGCCGCGGGGTGAGCCCCCGCGCCAGTTCTGCCTGCGCCTCGGTGTGGACGAGCACGCCGTCCACC
>NZ_JBEZJP010000407.1:0-7449 GCF_040653175.1 Actinomadura sp. NPDC048032 | reverse complement strand
GGGCGGCGGTGCCGGCGTCCACCAGCTGCTCGCCCCAGTTCAGGACGACCATGTAGGCGCCGAACCACAGGAGGCCGGCTGCGCGAGGACGTCCCGGCGCTGAGCGCCGCCGTGGGCGTCTCGGCGGGCGAGGCCGTCGCCGGGCACATCGGCGCCGAGGAGCGGTTCGAGTACACCGTGATCGGCGACCCGGTGAACGAGGCGGCCCGCCTCACCGACATGGCCAAGACCACCCGCGAGCGCGTGCTGGCGGCGGGCTCCCTCCTCGCCGGGGCGGGACCGGACGAGGCGGCGCACTGGTCGCTCGGCGACGAGGTCACCCTGCGGGGCCGGACGCAGCCGACCCGCCTCGCCTCACCGCGCCCGGTCGAGCGCGTCCCGTCCTAGCCGCCGCGTCCGGGACGTCTCAGGACCCCACGAGCGTGGCGCCGCTCAGCGTCGTGTAGAACGGCGAGCCGGCCAGCCGCGAGCCCTTCTCCTCGCCGATGTAGACGTCGGCGTGGTTCTGGCCGCCGTATCCGGGGCGGAACAGGTCGGTGACCGTCCAGCGGGCCTTCCGGAACGCCGCGCACACCTCGTCCTCGACGGCGCGGCCGCCGCCGTCCTCACCGCAGTCGAGGATCGCGAACCGCCGTCCCCGCGCCAGCACGGACCTGTCGGCCGCCGCCGACGCCCACGCCCGCAGCGGGCGCCCCCGCGAGTCGCGGGTGGTGTCGTCCAGCCAGAAGCCGACGCTGTGCGACCAGTTCAGGTACCGGCCCCGCTCGGGCCCCTCGGTGACGCGCCCGCTGCCCTCGGTCTGGACGACCTTGAGGAAGTCCTTCGGGTAGGAGCCGAGCGGGGTCTTCCCGCGCGAGCAGTGGAAGCGGGCGCAGCCGCGCACCGCTTTCCGCTCGCCGTCGTACAGGCTTTCCAGCGCCGTGTAGTACGTGGTGATGCGCCACCCCGCGACCCGCCCGAGCGGCACGGGCTCGCCGGTCGCGGGGACGCCGGCCGGGGGAGGAGGGCTCGCCGGAGGCGCGGAGGCCGACACGGTCGGCGCGGTCGGCGGCGGCACGGCCGGCGCCGGCACGTCCGCGCCGCGCGCGCTCTGGCCGCAGCCCGCGACCGCCCCGCACAGCAGGAGCGCCAGCGGTGCCCTGCGCCGCATCGCACCCTCCCGGCCGTGGACGGCTGTCCGCCACCGGGGACACTATCCCGGTCAGTGGCCGCGGGCTATCCATTCCTCGAGATGCGGGGCCTCCGCGCCGACGGTGGTGGAGTCGCCGTGCCCGGTGCGGACGGTCGTCTCCGGCGGAAGGGTCAGCAGCCGCTCCCGGATCGAGGCGATGATCGTCGGGAAGTCGGAGAACGACCGGCCCGTCGCGCCGGGGCCGCCGCTGAACAGGGTGTCGCCGGAGAACACCGTCGCCAGGTCGGGCGCGTGGAGGCACACCGCGCCGGGGCTGTGGCCGGGCGTGTGCAGGACCGTCAGGCCGGTGCCCGCGACCGTGACGACCTGCCCGTCGGACAGCTCCCCGTCGGGCGAGGCGTCCGGGTGCCGCTGCTTCCACAGCATCAGGTCGTCCGGGTGCAGCAGGACGGGCGCGCCCGTGCGGGCCCGCAGGGCGGGCGCCGCGTCGATGTGGTCGTCGTGCCCGTGCGTGCACACGATCGCCACCAGCCGGCGGTCGCCGAGCGCCGCCGCGATGGCCTCGGCGTCGTGCGCGGCGTCGATGACGATCGCCTCGCTGTCGTCGCCGACGATCCAGACGTTGTTGTCGACGTCCCACGTCCCGCCGTCCAGCGAGAACGTCCCGGACGTGACGAGGCGGTCGACGCGCAGTTCCCCGGATCCGCCGGCCATCAGAGCACCACCACCGAGCGCAGCACGTCGCCGCGGTGCATCTTCTCGAACGCGGCCTCGACGCCGTCCAGCGGGATCGTCTCGGAGACGAACGCGTCGAGGTCCAGGCGGCCCTGCAGGTAGAGGTCGATGAGCATGGGGAAGTCGCGGGACGGCAGGCAGTCGCCGTACCAGGACGACTTCAGCGACCCGCCGCGCCCGAACACCTCCAGCAGCGGCAGCTCCAGCCTCATCTCCGGGGTCGGCACGCCGACCAGCACCACCGTCCCGGCGAGGTCGCGGGCGTTGAAGGCCTGCTCGTAGGTCTCGGGGCGGCCGACCGCGTCGATGACGACGTCCGCGCCGAACCCGCCGGTCAGCTCCCGCACCGTCGCGACGACGTCCTTCTCCGCGCCGTTCACGGTGTGCGTGGCCCCGAGGGAGGACGCGGTGGCGAGCTTGCGCTCGTCCAGGTCCACGGCGATGATCCGGGCGGCCCCGGCCAGCCGGGCGCCGAGCACGGCCGCCGCGCCGACGCCGCCGCAGCCGATGACCGCGACCGAGTCGCCGCGCCCGACCCCGCCGGTGTTGATCGCCGCGCCGAGCCCCGCCATCACCCCGCACCCGAGCAGCCCGGCGGCCTCGGGCCGCGCCGAGGGGTCGACCTTGGTGCACTGCCCGGCCGCGACGAGGGTCTTGTCGGCGAACGCGCCGATGCCGAGCGCGGGCGACAGCTCCGTCCCGTCCTCGAGGGTCATCTTCTGGGCGGCGTTGTGGGTGTCGAAGCAGTACCAGGGGCGTCCGCGCCTGCAGGCGCGGCACTGCCCGCACACCGCGCGCCAGTTGAGGATCACGAAGTCGCCGGGCGCCACCTCGGTCACCCCCTCGCCCACCGACTCGACGACCCCGGCGGCCTCGTGGCCGAGCAGGAACGGGAACTCGTCGTTGATCCCGCCCTCGCGGTAGTGCAGGTCGGTGTGGCAGACCCCGCACGCCTGGACGTCGACGACCGCCTCGCCGGGCCCCGGGTCCGGGACGACGATCGTCTCGATCCGCACCGGCTGACCCTTGCCGGGTGCGACGACCCCGCGTACCTGCTGCGCCATACTGCCGCCTCTCGTCGTCTCGACCTCCCCCCGACCCTACCCACGCCCCCGCCCGCGCTCCTCCTCCCCATCTGGCCGGAGGACCCTCCCAGGTAGCGGGCACGAGATCACCTGCGGGGGCGACGCGGACCCGGGCGGCCGGGCGCGATGCTCACCGCCATGACAAGCACCCTCACCCGCCTCACCGCCGGGACGCTCGCCGCCGCCGCGATCACGGCCGCCGGCGTCTCCGCCGCGTCCGCCGGGGCGTTCGAGCGCCCGACCGCCGAGCACCGGGCGGCGCCCGTCGCCCAGCCGAACGCCGCACGAGGCCGTCTGGTCTCCGCCACCCACCTCGCCGCCATGTCGGCCGACCAGGTCCGGGCCTGGCTCTCGTCCGAGGACTTCGACACCGCGTCCGTCCGCCACGGCGTCGACACCTACCGGCTCGTCTACCGGACGGTCGACGCCCGGGGCCGCGCGACGACCGCCAGCGGCCTGGTCGTGCTGCCGCGCAGCCGCGACCGCCGCCTCGCGACGGTCTCGTACACGCACGGCACCATGAGTTACAAGCCCGACGCCCCCTCGACGGCGGACGACGTCTGGGGGCCCGGAGCGGCCGTCACCTACGCCGCGGCCGGGTTCGCGGCGGTCGCGCCCGACTACCTCGGCCTGGGCCTCGGACCCGGAGTCCATCCGTGGAAGGACGTGCCGTCCGAGACGAGCGCGTCCCTCGACATGCTCCGCGCGGCGCGTCACTTCGCCCCGCGGGCGGGGCGCGTCCTCGACGGCCGGGTCTTCGTCACCGGCTTCTCGCAGGGCGCCTCGTCCGCGCTCGGCCTCGCCCGGGCGCTGCAGGGCGGCGCCGACCCGCACTTCCGCCTGCGCGCGGTGGCCCCGATCAGCGGCGCCTACGACTTCCAGGCCTCGGAACTGCCCGCCCTGCTGCGCGGGGACATCGCTCCGAAGATGGCGGTCGCGTACACGTCGTACCTGCTCACCTCCTGGAACCGCGTCCACGGAGGCATCTACGAGGACCCCTCGGAGCTGTTCCGCGAGCCCTATGCCGCACGCGTCGAGAAGTACTTCGACGGCACGACGCCCGGGCGCGTCATGCTCGACGGCCTCCCGGACACGCTGGGCGCACTCCTCACCCCGCGCGGCCTCGCGCTGCTGCGCCACCCCTCCGGATCGTTCGCCGAGGCCCTGCGCGTGGACGCGGAGGTCTGCACGGCCTGGACCCCGCGCGTCCCGGTCCGCCTCTACGCGATGGCCGGGGACGAGCAGGCGGTCACCGCCAACACCGACCACTGCGCGGCGCGGTTCCGGGACCGCGGCGCCGCCGTGCCCGTCGTCGAGGTGGGCGACCGGCTCTACGGCGGCTCCCGCCACCTCGGCTCCAACCTCGCGGGCACCGCCCGGATCGTGCGCTGGTTCGGCGAGCTCAGCTGAAGTGGATGGCCTGCAGCTTGTCGGCGGCGTCGCGGTCGAGGACGGTGACGCCGGCCGCGGGCGGCAGGGGGGCGCCGCTGCGGGCTCGGGCGATCAGGGGGCGCCAGCGGCGGCAGTGGCGCGTCCAGAGGGCGGCGGCGACGACGCGGCCGCGCGCGTACTGGCCGGCGCGGGCGGTCTCCGGCGCGACGTCGATGAGGATCAGGTGCAGCCGCCCGCCGCGGCGGCGCGCCAGCCAGGCGAAGCCGTGCAGGATGTGCGGCCAGGTGCCGCGCGTGTGGGCGACGACGCCGTGCCCGGCGACGATCGCGCGGCCGATGCGCCAGACGTGGGTGCTCTGGACGATCGGGGTCCGCAGCCGGACGGGCAGCGGCCCGAGGAACCGCGCCCACCAGTTGCGTGACTGGCGCGAGTCGATCACCCGGACGTCCCCGGCGCGCACCGGGGCCGTCTCGTCGCCGCGCAGCCCGTACAGGCGGTTGAGCAGCGTGCTCTTACCGGAGCCGGGCAGGCCGGCGACGAGCACCAGCGAACCCGCCGGGTAGCGCAGCGCGGGTCCCGGATCCGCCTCGTGAGGTGGGGGGATGGTCGACTCCTGGTCTCGGGCCGGAAGTGTGTTGGGGCAAACGAACGTCCCCCGCCACTTGTTCCGGCCGGGCCGCGAGCGTCACCAGCCGCGGGCGCGCCACTCCGGGAGCGAGGGGCGCTCCCGGCCGAGCGTCGAGTCCTTGCCGTGCCCCGGGTAGAACCAGGTGGCGTCGGGGAGGCGGTCGAAGACGCGCTCCTCCACGTCCGCGAGCAGCTGCCGGAAGCGCGTCGGGTCGCCCCAGGTGTTGCCGACGCCGCCGGGGAACAGGCTGTCGCCGGTGAACAGGTGCGGGCGGTCGGCCAGCTCGCCGCCCGCGTCGTAGAGGAGCGCGATCGAGCCGGGCGTGTGGCCGCGCAGGTGGATGACGTCGAGGGACGCCTGCCCGACCGCGACGGTGTCGCCGTGCTCCACCGGCTCGGCGACCGGCTCGGGGAGGGGCCCGGCGTCGCGCGGATGGGCGACGACCGGCGCGCCGGTGGCCCGCGCCACCTCGCTCAGCGCCATCCAGTGGTCCTCGTGCCGGTGCGTTGTGACGATCCGCGCGAGGGGGCCGTCGCCGATCAGCTCCAGCAGCCGGGGCGCCTCGTTGGCCGCGTCGATCAGCAGCTGCTCGCCGGTCGCGGTGCACCGCAGCAGGTAGGCGTTGTTGTCGTACGGGCCGACCGCCACCTTCGTCACCCGCAGCCCGGGCAGCTCCCGGACGTCCGGACGCCCGCCCGCCTCGACGTTACCGGTGTAGGTCATGCGTCCTCCCCGTCGTTCGTTCGAAGACCATCTTCCATCATCGGCCCCCGCGATCACCCGTGCTCGGGGTGCGCGCCTGGAATGAGTCACCAGACGCAGCCGAACCGTGCGCCGCCGGACGGACTTTCCCGCCTTCTCCCCGCACTATGGGAACCGGAAGATCAGGTCCGACCCCGGAAGGGCGGTGAGGCGGTGACGACCGCGTTCCGTCCCGCGCGGCAGCGCGGGACGCCGCCGGGGGCGCGCCGCGGCGGGAGGGCGACCGGATGATCGGCGACGGGCCGGGCGTCCGGCCGGGCAGCTTCTGGGAGCGGCTGGCCCCCACCGACCGGCAGGCCCTGCGCGCCATGGGACGGCGCGCCGACATCCCGCCCGGCGGCATGCTGTGCCACCAGGGGACGGTCGCGCCGGCCGTCTACGTGGTGTTCAAGGCGTCGCCGCGGGCCGCGAGCAACGCGGTCGCCAAGGAGTTCGTGGACTCCAGCGACGGCGACGAGTCGATCATCGACCTGTTCGGGGCGGGCGACCTGGTCGGGGTCCTCGGCCCGTGGGGGCATCCGCAGCGCGCCACGGTCGCCGCGCTGGACCACGTCACGGCGCTGCGCGTGGACCGCGGCAAGTTCCGCAGCCTGCTGGCGGCGAGCCCGCAGGTCGCCGAGGCGATGATGCACGCCGTCTCCGAGAGCGTCACCTACGGCGGCCGCCGGCACGCCGTGCGGGCCGCGGACCACCCGCAGCGGCTCGCCTACCACCTGCTGGAGCTGGCGCACCGGTTCGGCGAGCCCGCCCCCGGCCAGGGCACGCGGATCCCCCTGCGGCTCAGCCAGGCGGAGCTGGCCAACTGGGCAGGGATCTCCCGCGAGACGCTGGTGCGCTGGTTCCGGACGTGGCGGGCCAAGGGCATCCTCGACCGGCGGGCCCGCCCGCTGACCGTCCTCGACGTCGAACGGCTCCGCCGCGCCGCGAGCCCCTGGGGCGACGACTGGCCGGCCGCCGAGCCCGAGCGGGCGCCCGAGCGGGCCCGGGAGCCGGACGAGGGCGCCGGGATCGCGGCGCGCGAACCGGTGCGCCTGGCGGCGCCGGCCCGGCCGCCCGCCGTCCGCCTCCCCGCCGACGACCCCTACTTCGCCGGACGCGCGGTCAGCCTCGGCAAGCTCGACCTGCTGGTCGGCCAGTCCGTGTGGCCGCGCGCCGTAGTGGTCCAGGGCATGGCGGGCGTCGGCAAGACCACGCTGGCGCTCCACTGGGCGCACCGGGTCCTCGACCGCTTCCCCGACGGCGTCCTGTTCGCCGACCTGCGCGGCACGTCCCGCAGCCCCGTCACCCCGGCGGAGGCGATGGGGCAGGTGCTGCGCGCGGCGGGCGTGCCCGGCGACCAGGTCCCGAGGACGGAGGCGGAGCTGGCGGCGCAGTGCCGGTCCCTGCTCGGCGACCGGCGGATGCTGCTGATCCTGGACAACGCCGCCCGGCCCGAGCAGATCAGGCCGCTGCTGGCGGCGATGGCCTCGGGGCTGGTGGTCGTGACGAGCCGGCGGCGGCTGCCGGCCCTGCTCGAAGGCGCCGACGTCCGGACCCTGGAACTGCGGGAGATGGCGACGCAGGAGGCCGTGGACCTCATCTCCAACGTCCTCGGCGCGGGCGACCCCCGCCTCAGGGAGGAGGACAAGGCGGTCGAGCGGCTCGCCCGCGAATGCGGCCACCTGCCGCTCGCGCTCGGCGTCATGGCCGGGCGGCTCGCCGAGAACCCCGGCGAG
>NZ_JBEZJP010000406.1:0-7485 GCF_040653175.1 Actinomadura sp. NPDC048032 | reverse complement strand
GCGCCGTGAAGGTGGGGATGGTGAGCGCCCTGTCGTTGACCCTCGTCGCCTGCGGTTCCGGTTCGACGACGGCGAGATGCGTGGACCGCAACGCGCCGGCCAAGGGCAAGGGCGGTTACAAGGTCGTCCCGGACAACAACTGCAACGCCGGCGACATCGACGACGGGGCCAACAACGCCTACAACCGCTACTTCTGGTACTACGGCGGGAAGAGCCGGTCCGGCTTCGTGTCCGGCGGCAGCCAGTACCGGCCCGAGGGGAAGATCAAGTCGAGTGGCGGGCGGACGCTGAGCCGGGGCGGGTTCGGCGGCGGCGGCCGGGGCGGGAGCTGACCCGTGCGCCGAGTCCGTTCCGCGCCGCGCGAGGGCTGGGCTGAGAAGGTCGAGGCGCACGGCCTGGCCTTCCACCGCACCGCGCACCCCGAGCATCTGACCCGGCCCTACTGGGACGAGTCCGTGCACTACGTCTTCGACATGGACGAGGTCCTGGCCCTCGAAGGCGTCGTCGAGGAACTGCACCGGATGTGCCTGGACGTGGTGGAGCACGTCGTGTCCACCGGTCGTTACCACGTCCTCGGCATCCCCGACTGGGTGGCGCCCCTGATCGAGGAGTCGTGGCGGCGCGACGACCCGCACCTGTACGGGCGGTTCGATCTGCGCTACGACGGCAAGGGGCCCGCCAAGCTCCTGGAGTACAACGCCGATACGCCGACCGCGCTTGTGGAGAGCTCCGTCGTCCAGTGGTACTGGCTACAGGACACCCACCCCGAGGACGACCAGTGGAACTCCATCCACGAGCGGTTCGTGGCGCGCTGGAAGGAGTTGGCGCCCACCGTGGGCGGCGGGCCCGTCCACTTCGCCTGGACCACCGGTGACGAGACCGGCGAGGAGGTCATGACGATCGCCTACATGCAGGAGACCGCCGAGGAGGCGGGCCTGCCGGGCGTGGCGATCGCCATGGAGGACATCGGCTGGGACCCCGCGCGCGGACGCTTCGTCGACCTCGACGAGCAAGCGATCGGGACGCTCTGCAAGCTCTACCCCTGGGAGTGGATCGTCGCCGAGCCGTTCGGGAGCAACATCCCGGGGACGCCGACGTCGTGGATAGAGCCGATCTGGAAGATGGTGCTCTCCAACAAGGCGCTGCTCGTTCTGCTGTGGGAGCTGTTCCCCGGCCACCCCAACCTGCTGCCCACCTATCTCAACACTCCGTCGAACCTGACGTCCTATGTGCAGAAGCCGCTGCTCGGGCGGGAGGGTGCGAGCATGCGCATCGTCACGCCGGACGGTTCCGAGCAGCGGACCCAGGGCGACTACGGCGCGGAGGGGTACGTCTTCCAGGAGTTCTGCGCGCTGCCGGAGTTCGACGGCGAACACCCCGTGCTCGGCGCGTGGGTGGTCCATGACGGGGCCGCAGGCATCGGCATCAGGGAGACGTCCGGGCTCATCACCGACGACACGTCGTCCTTCGTCCCGCACCGCATCGCGCTGTAGACGGGCCCCTAGCGCAGGGTCGCGGGGACATCGAAGGTGGCCACGACCGCCTGCCAGACCTTCTTGGCGGATTCACCGTCAGCGAGGGCCTGTTCGATGGTGCGACCGCCCAGCTCGGCCATGACGTAGTCCTTGGCCACGCTCTCGGCGTAGTGCTCGCCGAACTGCTGGTTCATCCGATCCCAGAAGAGTGTTAGCCGCACGTGTCCCACGCTATCCGACGGATGGTTCTCCCAGGGACCGCGTCACCTCGCCGGGCACCTCGGGGGCGCGGCCCTGGCGGTACTGGCGGTGCAGGCCCGTCAGGTACCGTTCGACGCCTTCGATGACCCGGGCCGTCCGGTAGGAGGGGAAGACGTCGAAGCCGTGCTGGGCGCCCTGCATCTCGGCGTAGAGGACGGGCGAGTCGGAGACCTCCCGCAGCCGCTCGACGAATCGGCGGGCCTCGACCACGGGGATGAGCGAGTCGCGGCTCCCGTGGATGACGAAGAAGGGCGGCGCGTCTTCGCGGACGTAGGTGACCGGGGACGCCTTGGCGTACGCCTCCTGGTTCTCCGCGAAGGGCTGCTTGACGACCATCCGTTCCATGAGGCGGGTGGTGCCGAAGGGGCGGGGAAACGTTCCCGGCTCGAAGAAGTTGTAGAAGCCGTAGAAGGGGACCGCGCCCTGCACCGTGGTGTCCGCGTCCTCGAAGCCCGGCTGGAATTCGGGGACGTTCGCGGTCAGGGCCACCATCGCGGTGAGGTGCCCTCCGGCCGACCCCCCGGTCACGCACAGGAAGTCGGGGTCTGCCCCGTACTCCTCGGCGTGCTCCTTGTACCAGGCGACGAAGTGCTTCAGGTCGATCAGGTGCTCCGGCCAGGTGGCGCGCGGGCTGAGCCGGTAGTTGACGTTGAAGCCGACCCATCCCTGGACGGCCATGTGGTTGAGCAGCGGCAGCCCTTGCTCGCGTTTGTCGCCGATCACCCAGGCTCCGCCATGGATCTGCATGAGCCCTGGGCGCAGCCCGCCGTCGGCGCGTTCGGCCGCGGGACGGAAGACGTCCAGTTTCAGGCGCAGGCGGCCTTCCTGCCGGTACACGATGTTGCGTTCGACGCGGACGCCCTTGCGCGGCACCAGGCACAGAGGGGGGACGATCAGGTGTCCGAGCGGGTAGCGCGGCGCGCCCTCCGGGTCCAGTTCGAGGGGAGCGCCGCTGTCCCGGAGGGTGACGACCGTCCGGCGGGAAGCCGCGAGGGTGGCCGCGACGCCCGCCATGCCGAGGACCGCCAGGGCGAGCCCGGTCCAGCCCGCCCAGCCGTCCAGTCCTCCGAAGGCCGCGGCCAGGGCCGCGGCGGCGGCCCAGGTGACCAGGACGTGCGGCGCCAGCTCGATCGTGAGCCAGCCCGCGAAGAAGCTCGCGGTGAGGAGGCCGGGGCTGCGCCGCGGGGCGTACGCGTTGGCCGCCGTCAGGGCGAACAGGACGCCCAGGGCGAGGAGGACGTAAGGCATCGCGACTCCCTTGCGGAACGTGGGCCTGCCCGCTCCACCATGACCATACAAGCGCTTGCTTACAATAGTTCCCGCGGGGAGGAGCGCCCCCCGCACCCCCCGGTTCGCTTCGCTCCTCCGTGTGAGCCGCGCCACGCCCGCGCATTCTGTCCGACCCGCAAGGCAGTATGGCGACATGGGCGGTGACGTGCTCGAACGTTTCTCCCCGGCGACCCGCGCCTGGTTCACCGGGGCCTTCGCCGCACCCACACCCGCGCAGGCCGGGGCGTGGGAGTCCATCGCCGGCGGCGACAACACGCTGGTCGTGGCTCCCACCGGGTCCGGCAAGACCCTGGCGGCCTTCCTGTGGTCCCTCGACCGGCTCGGCACCGAAGCCCTTCCGGAAGACCCCCTGCACCGCTGCCGCGTCCTGTACGTGTCGCCGCTGAAGGCCCTCGCCGTCGACGTCGAGCGCAACCTGCGCGCCCCGCTGGCCGGCATCCGCCACGCGGCGCGGCGCCTCGGCCTGCCCGAGCCGGACGTCCGCGTGGGCATGCGGTCGGGCGACACCCCGGCCGACGAGCGCCGCCGCCTGGCCGTCAGGCCGCCCGACATCCTGATCACGACGCCCGAGTCGCTGTTCCTGATCCTCACCTCGCGGGCGCGCGAGTCGCTGCGCGGGGTGGAGACCGTCATCGTCGACGAGGTGCACGCCGTGGCGGGCACCAAGCGCGGCGCGCATCTCGCGCTGTCCCTCGAACGGCTGGACGCGCTCCTCGAACGCCCCGCCCAGCGCGTCGGCCTGTCGGCGACGGTCCGCCCCGCGGACGAGGTGGCGGCGTTCCTGGGCGGGCCGAGGCCCGCCGCCGTCGTCCAGCCGCCTTCGGAGAAGGTGTTCGAGCTCGACATCGTCGTCCCGGTGGAGGACATGGGCGAGGTCGGCCGGTTCGTCGACGACTCGGGGACGCCCGACCCCCGCCAGCGCAGCATCTGGCCCCACGTGGAAGACCGCCTCCTCGACCTGATCCAGGCGCATCGCTCGACGCTCGTGTTCGCCAACTCCCGGCGCCTGGCCGAGAGGCTGTGCGGACGGCTGAACGAACTCGCCTACGAGCGCGCCGCAGGCGAGCCCCTGCCGGAGGACCACTCCCCCGCGGCGACGATGGCCCAGGCGGGCGCCGCCAAGGGGGCGCCCATGGAGATCGCCAGGGCGCACCACGGCTCCGTCTCCAAGGAGGAGCGGGCCGGTATCGAGAACGCCCTGAAGGAGGGCCGCCTGCCCGCGGTCGTGGCGACGTCCAGCCTGGAGCTGGGCATCGACATGGGCGCGGTGGACCTGGTCGTCCAGGTGGAGTCGCCGCCGTCGGTCGCCAACGGGCTCCAGCGGGTCGGGCGCGCCGGCCACCAGGTCGGCGCCGTGTCCAAGGGCGTCATCTTCCCCAAGTACCGGGGCGACCTCGTGCAGACGGCCGTGGTGGCCGAACGCATGCGCGGCGGCGAGATCGAGGAGCTCCGGTACCCGCGCAACCCCCTCGACGTCCTGGCCCAGCAGATCGTCGCGATGGTCTCCATGGACGAGTGGACGGTCGACGACCTCGAATCCCTCGTCAAGCGCGCCGCCCCCTACGCCACGCTTCCCCGGTCGGCGCTGGAGGCGTCCCTGGACATGCTCGCCGGGCGCTATCCCAGCGACGAGTTCGGCGAACTCCGTCCCCGCCTCGTCTGGGACCGCGTGACCGGCGTGCTGCGCGACCGTCCGGGCGCCCAGCGGCTCGCCGTGACCAGTGGCGGGACGATCCCGGACCGCGGCCTGTTCGGGGTGTTCCTCGTCGGCGAGAAGGCGTCGCGCGTAGGCGAACTCGACGAGGAGATGGTGTACGAGTCGCGCGTGGGCGACGTGTTCGTCCTCGGTGCGAGCTCGTGGCGGATCGAGGACATCACCCCCGACCGCGTGCTCGTCTCCCCCGCCCCGGGCCAGCCCGGCAAGCTGCCGTTCTGGCATGGCGACACGCTGGGGCGTCCGGCCGAACTGGGCCGCGCGCTCGGTTCGTTCACCCGCGAGCTGGCCCGGCTGCCCCAGGAGGAGGCGCAGGAGCGCGTCACCTCGGCCGGCCTGGACGACTGGGCTTCCGCCAACCTCGTCTCCTACCTGACCGAGCAGCGTGAGGCCACCGGTCACGTACCCGACGACCGCACGATGGTCGTCGAACGGTTCCGCGACGAGCTCGGCGACTGGCGCATGGTCGTCCACTCGCCGCTGGGCGCGCGTGTGCACGCTCCCTGGGCGCTCGCCATAGCCGGCCGCCTGCGCGAGCGGTACGGCGTCGACGCTCAGGCCATGCACGCCGACGACGGCATCGTCATCCGCATCCCCGACATGGACGAGCCCCCCGGCCTCGACCTCGCCGTCTTCGATGCCGACGACATCGAGCGCATCGTCGTCGACGAGCTGGGCGGGTCGGCGCTGTTCGCCGCCCGGTTCCGCGAGTGCGCGGCGCGCTCGCTGCTGCTCCCCCGCCGCCGTCCCGACAAGCGCATGCCCCTGTGGCAGCAGCGCCAGCGCGCCGCGCAGCTCCTGGCCGTGGCGAGCAAGTACCCGTCGTTCCCGATCGTGCTGGAGACCATGCGCGAGTGCCTGCAGGACGTGTTCGACGTCCCGGGCCTGGTGCAGCTCATGCGCGACCTGTCCGGACGCAAGGTCCGCATGGTGGAGGTGGAGACCTCCGAGCCGTCCCCTTACGCGCGTTCCCTGCTGTTCCACTACGTCGGCGCGTTCATGTACGAGGGCGACTCGCCCCTCGCGGAGCGCCGCGCGCAGGCTCTCGCGCTCGACTCGGCGCTCCTCGCCGAACTGCTCGGCCAGGCCGATCTGCGCGAGCTGCTCGATCCCGACGCCGTCGCCGAGACCGAACGCGAACTCCAGCGCCTCGCCTCCGACCGCCGGGCCCGTGACATGGAGGGCGTCGCCGACCTCCTCCGCACGCTCGGCCCCCTCAGCACGGCCGAAGCGGCCGAGCGCACACTGCCCGCGAGCCTCGGCGCCCCACCGGACGAGACCGCGGCCACGGCGGGTGACGAAGAGACCGCCGCGGTCAGCGAGCCCGTCCCGGACGGGGTGCTGGTCCAGGTGTCGCGGTGGCTGGCGGAGCTGGAGGCGACACGGCGGGCGATCCGCGTGCGGATCGCCGGGGAGGAGCGCTGGGCCGCCATCGAGGACGCCGCCCGGCTCCGGGACGCACTCGGCGCGCCGCTGCCGGTGGGGGTCCCGGAGGCGTTCCTCGAACCGGTCGACGACCCGCTCGGCGACCTGGTCTCCCGGTACGCGCGCACGCACGGGCCGTTCCGGGCGGCCGAGGCCGCCGCGCGCTTCGGGCTGGGCGTCGCCGTGGTCGTCGAGACGCTGCGGCGGCTGTCGGGCGCGGGCCGGGTCGTCGAGGGGGAGTTCCTCCCGGTCGGTTCCGTGACGGGCCCGCTGACGACCGAGTGGTGCGACAGCGGCGTGCTGCGGATGCTCCGGCGGCGTTCCCTGGCGCGCCTGCGCGCCGAGGTCGAGCCGTCCCCGCCGGAGGCGCTCGGCCGGTTCCTCCCGGTCTGGCACGGCATCTCGGGCGGGTCGCGGCTGCGGGGCATCGACGCGCTCGTCCAGGCGATCGAGCAGCTGCAGGGCGCGGCGGTCCCCGCCTCCGCGCTGGAGTCGCTGGTCCTGCCGTCGCGGGTGCCCGGCTACACCCCGGCCATGCTCGACGAGCTGACCTCGGCCGGCGAGGTCGTGTGGGCGGGCCAGGGAGGGCTGCCGGGCGGCGACGGCTGGGTGGCGCTGTACCTGGCCGACACCGCCCCGCTGCTCATGCCGGCCCCGGCCGAGATCACGCTCACGCCGGTGCACCAGGCCGTCCTCGACGCCCTCGGCGACGGCGGCGCGCTGTTCTTCCGGACGCTGTCCGACCGCGTGAACAAGCAGGCCACCGCCAGCGACGCCGACCTCGTCACCGCCGTGTGGGACCTCGTCTGGGCGGGCCACCTCACCAACGACACGCTGGCCCCGCTGCGGTCCGCGCTCGGGTCGGGCCGTCCGACGCACCGCTCCCGGACGACGCGCCGCGGACGTCCCGTCCTGCCGTCCCGGACGGGTCCGCCCACGGTCGCCGGACGCTGGTGGCCGCTCCCCGAGCGCGAGCCCGCCACGACCCTGCGCTCCCACGCGCTCGCCGAGGCGCTCCTGGAGCGGTACGGCATCGTCATCCGCGGCGCCGTCGCCGCCGAACGCACCCCCGGCGGCTTCTCCGCCGTCTACCCGGTCCTGCGCGCGTTCGAGGAGACGGGGCGCTGCCGGCGCGGCTACTTCGTCGAGGGCCTGGGGGCCGCCCAGTTCGCGCTGCCGGGCGCCGTCGACCGGCTCCGGGCGCTCCGCCCGGCGGCGGCCGCCGCACCGGACGACATCTCCGCCCTCTGGGAGACGCCCGGCAAACCCGCGGTCCGCGCGCACGGGCTCGCCGCGGGGGTTCCCGCCAACCCGAACGCC
>NZ_JBEZJP010000405.1:0-7495 GCF_040653175.1 Actinomadura sp. NPDC048032 | reverse complement strand
GGCGGACGCACGCGGGACCGCCCGGCCCTCCCGTGTTCAGGGCCGGGCCGCGGCGGCGGGAGCCCGTCCACGCGCGGAAGGCGGCGCCGGGCGGGGCGTCCCGCGAGGGATCGTTGACGGCGGGGCGTTGTCGAAAATATGGTGAACCGACCGGTCGGTATGTGCGAAATTGCGTGCGGCCGACCGTTCCTGTCGCCGCCGCGGGCCTCTCGGAGAAAAGCCATGATCCTCAGCACGATGCAGGACTTTCCGCTGTCGGTCGCCGCGATCCTGCGGCACGGGGCGCGCGTCTACGGGCGCAGCGAGTGCGTGACCTGGACGGGCGGCGGCGAGCCCCGGCGCGCCACCTTCGCGCGGATCGCCGGCAACGCCGAGCGGCTCGCGTCCGCCCTGGCCAGGCTGGGCGTCCGTCCCGGCGACCGGGTGGCGACGTTCTGCTGGAACAACCAGGAGCACCTGGAGGCGTACTTCGCGGTGCCCGCCATGGGTGCGGTCCTGCACACGCTGAACATCCGGCTGTTCCCCGAGCAGCTCTCGCACATCATCAACCACGCCGACGACCAGGTCGTCATCGTCGACGACAGCCTCGTCCCGCTCCTGGCGCGCGTCGTGCGCGAGCTGCCCGCCGTCGAGGCGTTCGTCGTCGTCGGGGACGGCGACGCGTCGGCCCTGGAGGCCAACGGCAACGGGGCCCCCGTCCTGCGCTACCACGAGCTGCTCGCCGCGGAGGAGCCCGGGTACGCGTGGCCGGAGGTGGACGAGCGCTCCGCCGCGTCGATGTGCTACACCAGCGGCACCACGGGCGACCCGAAGGGCGTGGTGTACTCGCACCGCTCCACGTTCCTGCACGCGATGGCCGTGCAGTCGGCGTCGCTGGTGGGCATCACCGAGGCCGACCGCGTCCTGACGATCGTGCCGATGTTCCACGTCAACGCCTGGGGCCTGCCGTACGGGGCGTTCCTGTCCGGGGCGACGCTGCACATGCCGGGGCCGTTCATGCAGCCGGAGCACCTCGTGAGGTTCGTCGCCGCCGAGCGCAGCACGCTCGCCTCCGCCGTCCCGACGATCTGGAACGGGATCCTGGCCCTCGGGGAGCGGGAGGAGATCGACCTGTCGTCGCTGCGGGCGGGCACCTCCGGCGGCGCCGCCGCGCCCCGCGTCCTGCTGGAGCGCTTCGAGCGAAGGTACGGGCTGCGCATCATCCAGGGCTGGGGGATGACCGAGACGAGCCCGCTCGGCGGCATGGCGTTCCCGCCGCCCGGCGTCGAGCCCGGCACCGACGAGGACATGTACTGGCGGCTGAAGTCCGGCCGCGTCGCCGCCGGCGTCGAGATGCGCATCGTGGACGACTCCGGCGCCGAGCTGCCGTGGGACGGCGAGTCCGTCGGCGAGATCGAGGTGCGCGGTCCGTGGATCACCGGCGCCTACCACCGCGACCCCGCGCCGGAGAAGTTCGACGACGGCTGGCTGCGCACCGGCGACATCGGCACCATCGACGACCGAGGCTTCTACCAGATCACCGACCGCGCGAAGGACGTCATCAAGTCGGGCGGCGAGTGGATCTCCTCGGTGGAGCTGGAGAACCACCTCATGGCCCATCCCGCCGTGGCGGAGGCCGCCGTCATCGGCGTCCCCGACCCCCGCTGGGACGAGCGCCCCCTCGCCTGCGTCGTCCTGCGCTCGGACGCGTCCGCCACCCCCGGTGAGCTGGCGTCGTTCCTCGCGGACAAGGTCGCCCGCTGGCAGGTCCCCGAGTACTGGACGTTCCTGGAGGAGATCCCGAAGACCACGGTCGGGAAGTTCGACAAGAAGCCCCTGCGCGCCCGGCACCGGGACGCGGCGCTCGAGATCGAGCACGTGGAGCGCTGACGGCCGGCGGGCCGTCCGCTACTTCTCCAGGCCGTGGAGGAACAGGTCCACGTAGTGCTCGCTGATGGCGGCCGTCTTGAGGCGGCCGCCCGGGCGGTACCAGGCGCCGATCTGGTGGACGGTGCCGAAGAAGAAGTGGACGGCGATGTCGGCGGGCGTCTCGGTGCGGAACGTGCCCTCGCGCTGGCCCTCCTCGACCAGGGCGCGGAAGCGCTCGTGGTAGCGGCGCCGCTCGGCGCGCACGGCCTCCCGGCGGTCGCGGGAGAGCAGGTGCGTCGAGCGGAAGAAGACGGTGAAGTCGTCCAGGTAGAGGAACGAGGTGTTGAGGACGTCGACGGCGGCGGCGCGGAGCCGCTCGGCGGCCGTGCCGGGACCGTTGGCGATCTGCTCCAGCCGGGAGGTCTGCAGGCCGAGGAGCCGGTGGTAGATCTCGTAGAGCAGGTCGTCCTTGGAGCCGAAGTAGTGGTACATGGCCCCCTTGGTCACCCCGGCGGCGTTCACGATCTCCTGGACCGAGGTGTTCTCGAAGCCCTTCTCGGCGAACATCCGGGTCGCCACGGCCAGCAGCCGGTCGGGCAGCGGCAGGGTGCCGGCGGTCCGGCCCGCGGGCGCCTGCGCCATCGACACCACCTCCGTCCGGGAGCGCCCCGGGGTCTCGTGCCGCCCCGGCGCGGCCGCCCGCAGATCGCCGATCAGCCTACCGCCCGGCGGGGATCCCCCGCGGCGTGCGCCGGGACCGCCCGAATCGGCTGTTGACCGGAGCGCCCGCTGATTCTATCTTCGGTGAATCCGACCAGTCGGTATGTGCATTTGGGCCTCGGGGGATTCGCGCTGAATTATCGGCGAGGTGAGGCGACATGTCCGGCTCCTCCGCGACTCTGGAACTTCGAACGGTGACCGTCCGCTTCGCCGGACTGGTCGCATTGGACGGGGTGTCGCTCACGGCGCCCCAGGGCCGGGTCACCGGGGTGATCGGCCCGAACGGCGCGGGCAAGACGACCCTCTTCAACGTCGTGTGCGGGTTCGTCCGGCCGGAAGCGGGCGAGGTGCGCTGGCGGGGCCGGGTCCTCGGCCGGCATCGGCCGCACGACCTGACGCGGCTCGGCATCGCCCGCACCCTCCAGGGCCTCGGGCTGTTCCCGGGGCTGACCGTGCTGGAGAACGTGATGGTCGGCGCCGACCCGCACGCCAGGGCCGGGTTCTGGTCCGGCCTCCTCGCGCTTCCGCGCGCCGACCGCGACGAGGCGGCGCTGCGCGAGCGGGCCACGGCCCGGCTCGCGGAGCTGGGCGTCGCCGGCGAGGCCGCACGGCTCCCGGGGGAACTGCCTTACGGCGTGCAGAAGCGGGTCGCGCTGGCCCGCGCGCTCGTGGCCGAGCCCGACCTGCTGCTGCTGGACGAGCCCGCCGCCGGACTGTCCGCGGCCGAGATGGACGAGCTGGCCGGGCTGATCCGCGGGCTGCGGGGCGGGCCCGCCGTCGTCCTCGTCGAGCACCACATGGACCTCGTCATGGGCGTCTGCGACCAGGTCGTCGTGCTGGACTTCGGCAGGGTCATCGCGAGCGGCCCGCCGGAGCGCGTGCGCGACGACCCGGCCGTCCTCGACGCCTACCTCGGCGAGGAGGTCGGCGGTGCTTGAGGTGAAGGACCTCACGGTCTCCTACGGCGCGGTGCGGGCGCTCGACGGCGTCGGCCTCAGGGTGGACGAGGGCTCGCTGACCGCCGTGCTCGGCGCGAACGGCGCGGGGAAGACCACGCTGCTGCGCGCCGTCTCCGGTCTCCTGCGGCCCCGTTCGGGACGCGTCGAGCTCGACGGCGCCGACATCACCGGGACGGCGGTCGAGGAGATCGTCCGGCTCGGCGTCGCGCACGTCCCGCAGAACGGCGGCGTCATCACCGAGCTGACCGTGCAGGACAACCTGCGGCTCGGCGGGCTGTGGCGGCGCGACCGCGCGGCCCTCGCGCGCCGCGTCGCCGACATGTACGCGCTGTTCCCGCCGCTCGCCGAGCGCCGGTTCCGTGCCGCCGCCACCCTGTCCGGCGGCGAGCGGCAGATGCTCGCGCTGGCCCGGGCGCTGACCGGCGCGCCGCGGCTGCTGCTGGTGGACGAGCCGTCCCTCGGCCTCGCGCCGCGGGTGGTCGCCCAGCTGATGGCCGTGCTGCGGCGGCTGTGCGACGAGGACGGCCGGACCGTGCTGCTCGTGGAGCAGAACGCGCGCAGCGCGCTGTCGGTCGCCGACCGCGCCGTCGTCCTGGACCTCGGCTCCGTCGTGGCGGACGAGCCCGCCTCCGCCATCGCCGCCGACGACCGTCTCCGCCACGCCTACCTGGGGTTCTGATGGTGCGCTTCGTCAATCTCACCCTCGCCGGGATCACCTCCGGGGCGGTGTTCGCGGCGGTCGCCCTCGCCCTGGTGCTGATCTGGCGCTCCACCCGCGTCGTGAACTTCGCGCAGGGCGGCATGCTGATGTTCACGACATTCCTCGCCTGGAGCGTCATCGACGCTGGCGGCTCCTACTGGCTCGCGCTGGGCGCCGCCCTGGCGTCCGGGCTGGTGCTGGGCGCGGTCGTCGAGCGGGTCGTGGTGCGGCCCGTCGAGGACAAGCCGCCGCTGAACGCGGTGATCGTCACCCTCGGGCTGCTGGTGCTGCTGCAGGCGGCCGCGGGCATGATCTGGGGGGACACCCCGCACTCCTATCCGCCCGCCATCACCATCAAGGGCCTGTCCGCCGGCGGGACGCGGCTGCTGCTGTCGCCGTTCGACCTGTTCGTCATCGGCGCCGTCGCCGCGGTCATGGTGCTGCTGACGCTGCTGTTCGTCCGCACCGACCTCGGGCTGCGGCTGCGCGCCTCGGCGTTCGCGCCCGAGATCGCCCGGCTCCAGGGCGTCCGCGTCGGCCGGATGCTGACCCTCGGCTGGGCGCTCGCCGCGCTCGTCGGGTCCCTCGCCGGGGTGCTGATCGCCCCGTCGGTGTTCGTCGGGCCCGCCCAGTTCGACGCGATGCTGGTCTTCGGGTTCACCGCCGCCGTGATCGGCGGGCTGGACAGCCCGGCGGGCGCCGTCACCGGCGGGCTGCTGCTCGGCTGCGCCCTCAGCTACGTGTCCGGCTACCTCGGCTCGGAGCTGGTCGCCCTCGGGGCGCTCGCCGCCCTCATCACCGTCCTGATGATCAGACCGAACGGCCTGTTCGCGACGAGCCCCGGACGGAGGGTGTGACCCATGGCCGCCTCCGTGCGAAGCGCCCTGAGCCGCTCCACCCTGACCCGGCACGCGGCCGGCGCCGTCCTCGCGCTCGCCGCCCTGTACGTCCTGACCACGGCCGCCGCCCCCTACCGGGACCTGCAGATCGCGCAGGCCGCCTACCTCACCTGCGCGGCCGCCGGCCTGACGGTGCTGACCGGGCTCGGCGGGCAGATCTCCCTCGGGCACGGCGCGTTCATGGCGGTCGGCGCCTACACGGCCGCCCTGGTCATCGGGCACTGGGACTGGCCGCTCGCGGCGGTCCTGCCGGCGGCGGCCGGGGCCACCGCCCTCGCGGGGGCGGCGGTCGGCGCCGTCGCCGCCCGGCTGCACGGCCCCTACCTGGCCGGCGCCACCCTCGCCTTCGCCGTCGGGCTGCCCGGCCTCGCCAACTACGAGCCCCTCACCGGAGCGCTCGGCGGCCAGAACGGGCTGACTATCGTCCCGCCGGTCCCGCCCGCCGCGCTCGGCGAGACGTTCCCGCTGGAGCGCTGGCAGGCGTGGATCTGCTGCCTCGGCGCCGTCGTCACCCTGTTCCTGCTCGCCAACCTGACCCGCGGCCGGTTCGGGCGGACGCTGCGCGCCAGCCGCGACGACGAGATCGCCGCCGCGCTGAGCGGCGTCCGGGTCGCCCGGCTGCGGATCGCCGCCACCGTCGTCTCGGCGGCCTGCGCCGGGCTCGCCGGCGGGCTGCTCGCCGTGGTCGCCACGCTGGCCGCGCCGGGCGCGTTCCCGCTCACGCTGTCCCTCCAGCTCATCGCCGCGATCGTCATCGGCGGGCTCGGCAGCCTGCCGGGCGCGGTGTGGGGCGCGCTGATCCTGGTCTACGTGCCGACCTGGGCGGCGGACCTGTCGTCCTCGTCCGGCCTCTCGCACAACATCGCGTCGAACCTGCCCCTCGCCGTGTACGGCCTCGTCCTCATCGCGGTGACGCTGGCCTTCCCGCGCGGCGTCCAGGGAGGGCTGCGCGGCATCGGCGGCGCCGTCCGGCGCCGGGTGCCTGGGACGCGCGGCCGGGCTCCCGGGCCGCGCGGTCCGGCGCCGAGCGACACATCGGGGCCCACCACAACGCACCCAGGAGGAGCAGATGAAGCGACCCCGGACGATGCGGGCGCTCGCCCTGACGACCGCGGCGACGCTGGCGGTCGCGGCGAGCGGCTGCGGCGGTGACGGAGGGGGCGGCGGGTCGGCGGCGCCCGGGGTGACCGCCACCACCGTCACGATCGGCAGCCACCAGCCGCTGACCGGGCCGGCCGCGCCCGGCTACAGCGCCAACTCCGCGGCGTCCAAGGCGTTCTTCGACTACGTGAACGCGAACGGCGGCGTGCACGGACGCAAGATCGTCTACAAGTACGTGGACGACGCCTACAACCCGACGCAGACCGTGAGCGTGACGCGGAAGCTCGTCCTGCAGGACAGGGTCTTCGCGATCTTCAACGGGCTCGGCACGCCCACGCACTCCAAGGTGGTCGACTACCTGAACGCCCAGCGCGTCCCCGACCTGTTCGTCGCGTCCGGATGCGGTTGCTGGGACCAGCCGGACAAGCACCCGCAGACGTTCGGCTGGCAGGTCGACTACATCCGCGAAGGCAAGATCCTCGGCGACCACGTCAAGAAGGCCTACGCGGGCAAGAAGGTCGCCTACTTCTTCCAGAACGACGACTTCGGGCAGGACGGGGTGAAGGGCCTCGACAAGTACATCCCGAAGGACCAGGTCGTGTCCCGGCAGTCCTACCAGCCGGGCAGCACCGACATCGGCGCGCAGGCGCAGGCGATCGCGCAGTCCAAGGCCGACGTCGTCGTGCTGTTCAGCATCCCCACCTACACGGCGCTGTTCCGGCTCGCCGCGCTGAAGCTGAACTACAAGCCGACGTTCGTCGTCAGCAACGTCGGATCCGACCCGATCACCCTCACGGGGCTGCTGGAGAGCTTCGCCAAGAAGGGCGGCAGCGAGGTCGAGGGCAGCCCGCTCATCCAGGGCATGGTGACCGACGGCTACCTCGCCGCGCCGGGCGACGCCTCCAACAGCTGGACGGCGCTGTTCAAGAAGATCCACGACCGGTACATCCCGAAGCTGCCGTTCAACGGCAACATCGTCTACGGGATGTCGGTCGCCTACACCTTCGTGCAGGCGCTCCAGGCGGCCGGGAAGAACCCGACCCGCAAGGGCGTCGTGGAGGCGCTGGAGAAGTCGCGCTTCACCGGGCCGGGCGTCGTCCCGTTCGCCTACGGCGCGGACTCGCACGCCGGATACACCGGGGCGGTCATCGGCACGGTCAAGGGGCAGAACGTCGTGCCCCAGGGGCAGCCGCTGACCACCGACGACGGCGACGGGCCGATCCAGCCCTACACGACCCCGCAGCCGCAGGCGCCCGCCAACGGCATCC
>NZ_JBEZJP010000404.1:0-7538 GCF_040653175.1 Actinomadura sp. NPDC048032 | reverse complement strand
GTCCGCGGCCGGTTCGCCGCCTTCGAGGGACGCATCGAGATCGCCGAGCCGGTGGAGGAGTCCCGCGTCACGGCGCGCATCGAGGCCGTGCTCGACGATGTCCACGGCGCGGTCGAGGGCGGTGCGCATGGACAGCGGGTCGTAGCCCTCGCGGCGGCAGTGCGCCACGACCGCCTGCATGCCGCCGACCGCGATGCCCGCCGCGGCCACCGCGTCGATCTCGGAGATGCCGGGGCACAGCTCTCGCAGCAGCGCCTCGATCGCGTCCTGGGCGTCGGTCATGCGCTGGAGCGCCCGGGCGCGCAGGGCGGGGCGCTCCAGGATGAGGGCGACCTGGACCGGGCCGTAGTCGCGGTGCTCGGCCACGATCGCTTCGAGGACGTCCACGATGCTGCGCCGGATGGTCTCCATGGGGGACTCGCCGGGGGTGCGGCGCAGCCGCTCGGCGACCTCGGCGAGCCGGTCGTCGATCTCGGCGAAGATCACGTCTTCCTTGGAGGGGAAGTAGCTGAAGAACGTGCGGGGCGAGACGTCGGCGGCGGCCGCGATGTCGGCGATCGTCGTCTCCTCGTAGCCGCGCTCGGCGAAAAGGCGCAGCGCGGCCGTCGCGATGGCCTGCCGCGTGCGCATCTTCTTGCGCTCCCGCAGCCCCGGCCGGCCGTCGTCCTCCACCATGTGACGCACGTTACCATGCCTGCAAAGTTGCATCTATTGCAAAACTGCATGCATTGGGTGTTTTCTGCGGGCATGGCGCGTTTCCTGGAGGCACTCGGACGGCTCTGCGTGCGACGGCGCCGCGCGGTGTTCGAGCTCTGGGTCGCCGTGATGCTCGGCGCGGGCGTCCTCGGCCTGACGCACGGGGGGATGTTCGTCCAGCAGAGCACCCTGCCGGGCACCGAGACCCAGCGCGCCCTCGACACGCTCGGGCAGGACTTCCCCGCGATGACCGGGCCGACCGCGACCGTGGTGTTCCACGAGACGCGCCAGGCCAGTCCCGCCGACTGGAGGGTCGCGCTCACCGTCGGGCAGTCGATCGAGAACATCTCCGAGCTCGACCGGGTCGCGTTCGTCGAGAACCCCTACGCGCAGGGGATGGGCGGGTTGAAGGACGACGCCGCCGTCGTCGTCCGGCTCAACTTCACCGGCACGATGAGCGACGTCGGCCACGCCGACCTCGACGCGCTGAACCGGGCCGTCGAGCCCGCGCGGATGGCCGGGCTGGAGGTGAAGTTCGGCGGGATCGTCGCGATGATCCTCAACCAGCCGAAGGGCGGGCCGCAGGAGGGCGTCGGGATCCTGCTGGCGATGCTGGTGCTGCTGCTGGCGTTCGGCTCGTTCCTCGCCGCGGGAATCCCGATCGTGGTGTCGCTGTGCGGGATGGCGGTGGCGTACTCGCTGATCCACTTCCTGGCGTCGATGTTCCAGATCGCGCCGACCGCGCCGATGGTCGCCGCCATGCTCGGCATCGGCGCCGGGATCGACTACGCCCTGTTCATCGTGACGCGCTACCGGCAGCAGCTCGCCGAGGGCGACGACGCCGAGACCGCGGTCGGGCGCGCCATGGCGCACTCGGGCCACGCGGTCGTGTTCGCCGGCGGCACCGTCGTCTTCGCGATCTGCGGGCTGTTCCTGTCCGGGATCGCCTTCATCGGGCGCATCGGGATCGCCGCCGCGCTGGCCGTCGCCATCATGGTCGCCGCGGCGCTGACCCTGCTCCCGGCGATCCTCGGCGCCCTGGGGCCGCGCATCGACCGGTACCGCCTGCCGCGGGTGCGCCCGGACCGCGGCTCCGCCCGCTGGACGGCCTGGGGACGCCACGTCGACCGCCACGCCTGGCCGTACGCGATCGTCGCGACGCTCGTCCTGCTGACGCTGTCCGTGCCGACGCTCAGCCTGCGGTTCGGGGTGATGGCCGACAGCATGTCGTCCCCGAAGATGGAGGCGCGGCAGGCCTACGACATCGTCGCCGAGGAGTTCGGCGCGGGCCACTACAGCCCGTTCGTCGTGGTCGCGAAGGTGCCGGGCGAGGAGAAGCGCGCCAAGCCGAAGCGCGTGGTCCCGACCGTGAAGGGGCGGGAGGGGCTGTCCGGCCTGACGGGTCCGGCGCCGGCGGCCGCGCCGAGCCCGTCCCCGGAGCCGGCCCTTCCCAAGGGGGCGCCGGACACCACCAAGAAGCCCGACAAGCGCGCGGTCCTGCTCGGGCAGGAACTGCGGCAGAAGCTCTCCGAGGTGCCCGGCGTGGTGTTCGTCGGGGAGCCCGTCGTGACCGGCACGACGGCGATCGTGCAGGTCGTCCCGCGGGACGCGCCGCACGCCGCCTCGACCACCGACCTCGTCCACCGCCTGCGGAACGTGGAGATCAGGGAGGTGCGGGACGCGCATCCGGGCGCCCGGATCTACCTCGGCGGGGAGAACCCGGCGATCATCGACATCGCCGCCACGGTCGGGGACCGCATGCCGACCGTCGTGGTCGCGGTGGTGGGCGTCGCGCTCCTGCTGCTGGTCGTCGCGTTCCGGTCGGTGATCGTCCCGGTGAAGGCCGCGCTGATGAACCTGCTGTCGATCGGCGCGTCGTTCGGCGTCGTCACGGCCGTCTTCCAGTGGGGCTGGGGCGTCGAGCTGTTCGGCGTCGACCAGGCGATCCCCATCATGTCGTTCATCCCGCTGTTCATGTTCGCCCTGATCTTCGGGCTGTCCATGGACTACGAGGTCTTCCTGCTGTCGCGGATCAAGGAGGAGTACGACCGGACGGGCGATCCGCACGAGTCCGTCGTGACCGGCATCGGGGCCACCGCCCGCCTCATCACCTCCGCCGCGCTCATCATGATCTTCGTGTTCGCCAGTTTCGTCCCGCAGCCGGACCCGATGGTGAAGATGATGGCCCTGGGGCTGGCGGTCGCCGTCGCCATGGACGCCACGATCGTGCGCCTCATGCTCGTCCCGGCGCTGATGAGCCTGCTCGGCCATGCCAACTGGTGGTGGCCGGGCCGCTCCCGGCCGGCCGCTCCGCCGCCCCCGCCCCCGCGGCCCGTCCACGAGCAGCTGGAACTGGAGCTCACGACCTGACCGCGGCCCGCTAGGGGATCTGCTCCACGCGGACGCCCGGGACGGACGCGTAGAGGCCGGGCTCGGCGGTGATCAGGGGCCAGCGCCGCCACCGGGCGGACCAGGCGGCCTGGGCGGCGTCCATGCCGAGGTTCGGGATCGTGGTGACGAGCAGGCCGGTCTGCTGGGCGATCACGTCGTCGAGGTCGTCGACGTGCACGACCTGCATGCCGGGGAGGCGCTCCAGCACGGCGCGGCCGTGGTCGGGGACGAGCTGCCAGGCGCGGGCGAGCGACGTCGCGGGGATGACGATGGTGGCGTGCTGGGCGATGGACGCCCGGAGCCGGGCGCGGACGTAGACGGTCTTGCCGGTGGCGAGGTCCAGGAGTGCTGTCGCGTCGAAGACGTGACCGGTGATCACGCGACGTCCCGGCGGGACGAGGGGCCGCCCTCGACCAGCCGGTCGACCATGGCCTGCTCGTCGGGGCTCGGCGGCCCGAACAGGTCGTCGATCGTGGAGGCGTCCCGGAGGTAGGCCAGCTTGAGCCGCGCGCCGTCCGCCAGGAACCCCGACACCGAGGCGATCTTCTTGTCCTCGGCGAGCCCCTGGAGCGTGGCGGCAAGCTCGTCGGGCAGCGTGATGTTGAGTCTCGCCATGGGGCACACGATACACACTCGGAGGCCTTCCAGTGTGTACTCGGGTCGTCCCGGCTCCAGCGGAACGCGGACCGCGGAGTGGGCGGGGGCGCGGTGTCGATCCGGCCGGATGCCGTTCGTGTAGAAGGCGGAACATCGGTAACCGAGGAGGACGGTGAGGACGATGGACGAAGTGCGGACGCTTCTCGACGGCCGCGGACTGGTCGAGTCGCCGCGCTGGCACGGCGACAGGTTGTACTTCTCCGACTGGACGGCGGGCGAGGTCGTCGCGGTGGGGCTGGACGGCGCGCACGAGGTGGTGGCGCGGGTCGCCTCGCTCCCGCTGTGCACCGCGTGGCTGCCGGACGGGCGCATGGTGATCGTCTCCTCGGCGGACGGGCGGCTGCTGCGCCGGGAACCGGACGGCTCCCTGGCCGCCCACGCCGACCTCGGCCGGCCGGGCTGGAACGACGTCGTCGCCGACGGGCGCGGCAACGTCTACGTCAACCGGCCCGGCTTCGACCCGATGGCGGGGGAGGAGTTCGCGCCGGGGGCGGTCGCCCTGGTGCGGCCGGACGGCTCCGTGCGCGAGGTGGCGGACGGCATCGCCTTCCCCAACGGCATGGCGGTGACGCCAGGCGACGCCACGCTGATCGTCGCGGACTCCTACGGCGGCAGCCTGGTGGCCTTCGACATCGGCGCGGACGGGGAGCTGTCCGGCCGCCGGACCTGGGCGGACCTCGGCGACGGCGTCCCGGACGGCATCTGCGTCGACGCGGAGGGCGCCGTCTGGTACGCCGACGTCCCCAACCGGCGGTGCGTGCGCGTCGCGGAGGGCGGCGAGGTGTTGCGCACGATCGGCCTCGACCGCGGCGGCTTCGCCTGCGTCCTGGGCGGGCCGGGCGGGACCACCCTGTTCGTCACGGCCGCCGAATGGCGCGGCATGACCGAGGCCGAGCCGGTGGCGCCCGGCAGCGGCCGGGTGTTCACCGTCGAGGTCGACGTCCCGGGCGCCGGACGGCCCTGACGCCCCCGCCCGGCGGGCGGCGCGGGCTCCGGCGTGGGCACAATCGCCTGCCATGGACATCTACGACGCCATCCACCGCCGCCGCGACGTGCGCGGCGAGTTCACCGGTGCGCCCCTGCCGCGGGACGTCCTCGACCGGGTGCTGGAGGCCGCGCACGCCGCGCCGAGCGTCGGGCTGTCCCAGCCCTGGGACTTCGTGCTCGTGGGGGACCCGGAGATCCGGCGGGCCTTCCACGAGCACGTCCAGTCCGAACGCGCCGCCTTCGCCGCCACCCTGACGGGCGACGCCGCCGAGCGGTTCGCCCGGATCAAGATCGACGGGATCCTGGAGTCCAGCCTGTCGGTCGTGGTCACCTACGATCCCGAGCGCGGCGGCCCGGCGGTCCTCGGGCGGCACGCGATCGCCGACGCGGGGCTGTACTCGGTGTGCCTGGCGATCCAGAACCTGTGGCTCGCCGCCACCGCCGAGGGCCTCGGCGTCGGATGGGTGTCGTTCTACCGGGAGCCGCACCTGCGCGACCTGCTCGGCATCCCGGAGACGATCCGCCCGGTCGCCTGGCTCTGCCTCGGCCCCGTCACCCACCTGGAATCCGTTCCCGATCTCGAACGGCACGGCTGGCGGCGGCGCAGGGCACTGGACGCCGCCGTCCACCACGATCGCTGGACGGAGCCGGCGGGCTGACCCGGAGGCGGATCGCCGCGTACGCCAGGAAGGACAGGCCCGCCAGCAGGTAGCAGTTGGCGACCGGGGTCAGGAGGACGTGGAAGCCGTACTCGCGCGGGTCGCCGTTGTGGGGCGTCCACCACAACGGCGAGACGGCGAACACGATGAAGGCGGCCAGGGCGCTCTTCCGGTGGCCGTTCCGGAGGAGCACCGCCAGCGCCGGGACGATCCACACCCAGTGGTGCGCCCAGGAGACCGGGGAGACGAGCAGGCCCGTCGCGCCGGTGACGGCCGTCGCGCTCAGCCAGTCGCCTCGTCGAGCCCAGAGGGCGGCCACCGCGAGGCCGGAGACGGCGATGGCCAGCGGTATCGCCGTGTACCAGCCGCCCACCTCGGCCGTGCCCCGCAACACGCGGGCCAGCGCGCCATAGGGGGACTGGTTGCTGATGTAGGTCACGCCCACGCGAGAGGTGTCGTAGAAGGTGCGCGACCAGTAGACGCGGGACGCGTCCGGCGCGATGGCGTAGGCGAGGAAGGTGCAGGCGGCGAAGGTCGCGGTGGCGGTGACCGCGTCCTTCGTCCGCCTGCTCAGCAGGAGCAGCACGACGAAGACGGCCGGCGTCAGTTTGATCGCGGTCGCCACGCCGACGCCGATTCCGGCCGGACGCCCGCGCGCGACCCGACGCAGGTCGGCGAGGATCAGGGCGAGCAGGATCAGGTTGACCTGGCCGAGGAAGAACGACTGCCAGACCGGTTGGAGGAGCAGGCCCGCGGCCACCACCAGGACAAGGGAGATGTCGCGACCGGCCATTCGCACGGTGAGCGCGCACGCCCAAACGAAGGCCGCCAGCGAGGACAGTTGCCACAGCATGCGGGCGAGGGTGAGAGGGAGCGCGGCCAACGGAGTGAACAGCGCGGCCATGAAAGGCGTGTTGGTGAAATAGTGCTCGGCGAGCTGTCCTTGGTAGAGGCGCGAGCCATCCGTCAAGACATGCCCGCCGAGCCGGTAGATGCGGAAATCCAGCGAGTCGTAGACGGCGGAGAAGACGGCGATTCCGAGAACTTCGGCGGCCAGAAGGAAAGGTGCCCAGCGCTTCACCCGGGCAACGGTCTCGGCGGAGGCGCCCGCGGCGCATCGGGCCACCGGCCACATTGGCGAAAGGCGCTTGTAGCCTGCGGGATTACGCCTCCGGGCCAATGTGCCGGGACGGGGGCGGCGGTTACGATCGGCGCATGTCAGCCCTGCCGGTGCGCCGCGTGAGCCGCGGCGCGGGGACGGTTCTCGCCTGGAGCGGCGCCGCCGTGTACCCGGTGGTCGTGTTCCTCACGTTCTCCCACGGGAGGTCCGCCTTCCAGCAGCTGGAGATCCCCGTCGCGGCCGGGCTCACGGTCCTCGTGCTGTCCCTGCTGCTGCGGCGGGCTCTCGCCGCGCACGCGATCCTGCTCCTCGCCTGGGTCTTCGCCATGGTGTCGCTGCCGTCCGGGGCGGTCGCCGGCCTGCTGGTCCTCATCACCGACGTCTCGTCCGGCTACATCGCGGCGACCCGCCCGCGGAAGGTCTCCGTGCCCGTCGGCGCCGCGACGGGCGTCCTCCAGGCCGCGGCCGTCACCGCCTTCCTGAACGCCGACGAGATCCTGCTGATGACGATCCTGCTGGCGGCGGCCGTCACGTACATGACGGGGAACTCGCTCAGGACGCGGCGCGCGCACGCCGAGGCGATGCGGGAGCAGGCCACCGCGCAGGCCGTCGCGGCCGAGCGGCTCCGGATCGCGCGGGAGCTGCACGACATGGTCGCCCACAGCATCGGGATCATCGCGATCCAGGCGGGCGTGGGCGGGCGGGTCATCGACACCCAGCCCGCCGAGGCCCGCAACGCGCTGGACGCCATCGAGGCCACCAGCCGCGACACCCTGTCGGGGCTGCGCAGGATGCTCACCGCCCTGCGCAGGGACGACCCCGGCGCCGCGCCGCTCGGGCCCGCTCCCGGCCTGGACGACCTCGCCCGCCTCGCCGAGGCCGCGGGGGACGCGGGCGTCGCGGTCGACGTCCGCACGTCGGGCGAGCCGAGGGCGCTGCCGCCGGACGTCGACCTGTCCGCCTAGGTTCACCGCGCCGCATGTCAGCCGTTCTTCTTCTTGTGGCCCCACGCGGGGGGCGTCGCCTGC
>NZ_JBEZJP010000403.1:0-7558 GCF_040653175.1 Actinomadura sp. NPDC048032 | reverse complement strand
CGGTGATGTCGGCGATCGACACCGCGGCGAACAACGCCAGGACCTCCGGTCCGAGCAGGACCACGCCGGCCAGCGGCGCGAACCAGATCACTCCCAGCACCCCGAAGCACAGCCTGGCCAGGCCGCCGGCCGCGTCCCCGGCCAGCACCGGCACCAGGGCGACGGCCGCGAGCGTGAGGGCGAGGGCCTGGGGCAGATGGGCGGGCGCCACCCAGGCCGTCACGGGCGCGACGGGCACGGCGACGGCGAGCACTGCGCGGTCCGGCCGCGGGAGGTCGGTCAGACCGCCGTATTCGATGGCGCACGCCACTCCCGCCGAGGCGGCGAGGACGGCCGCACCGCCGGGACCCACGTCCAGTGCGATGACCACCACGGGCACGCCCACCGCCCAGGCGCACCACCGGAGCATGTACTCGCGCCGTTTGGACAGCACGACCGCGATACCGCCGACGAGCAGCGCACCGGCGAGGTAAGGGAGCGGACCCGCGACCCCGGTCACGCCATGCCGAGCGGGGCGCGCAGTGCCTCGGCGACGGTGACCGCCACGCGGGCGTTCGCCGCGGCGTCCCGTACCGCGATCCGTACCGTCCTGCCCTCGAACGCCGGGGACATCGGCGACAGGTCCCGCAGGAACACGCCCCGCCGCCTGCACCGCTCGACGAGCCGGGACGCGGTGAGCCCGCCCCCGGGCAGCGTGAGCAGGACGAAGTTCGCCACCGACTCGCTGACGGACAGGTTCTCGTCGACCTCGGCGAGCGCCGTGGCGAGCTCGGCGCGCAGCACCGCCGTCTGGGCCCACCGGGAGGCGTAGTACGCCGGATCGCGCAGCGCGTTCACCGCGGCTATCTGGGCCGGCAGGCTCACCGCCCACGGTGGGGTCCAGCGGCGCAGCTCCGCCGCGATCGGCGCAGGCGCGGTGAGATAGGCCGCCCGCAGGCCCGACAGGGCGTACATCTTCGACAGCGATGTGCAGACGACGGCATTGCCGGCCTCCGCCGCGTAGGGCTCCAGCGTCTGCCCCGCGCCGACGTAACCGGCGTACGTCTCGTCGATCCAGAACCGGGTCCCGGCCGGCGCGTCCTCCATCACCCTCCGCAGCCGGGCCGCGTCGGCATGGACCCCGGTCGGGTTGTTGGGGTTGACGATGACCACGAGGTCATAGCGTTTCCGCAGGACGCGGGCGAGACGTTCCGGATCGATCCGCCAGCCCTCCGCGCGGTGCAACGGGAACCGGTCGGCACGGCAGCCGATCACCCGCTCGACGACATGCGCGTACTCACCGTAGGAGGGGTCGATCAGCAGCACCCGGCTGGAGGCGTCCAGCCAGCCGCGGAACGCGCGGAATATCAGGTCCGAGGAGCCCGCCCCGACGGCGAGGGCGCTCTCGGGCAGGCCCCGCCGGCGCGCGATCTCCTCGACGAGCCCGTCCGCCCGCACCGGCGGGGACGTCCGCGCGATCCAGTCCAGCCCGCGGGTCAGGGCGGCGACCGCGGCGGGAGCCGGCGGGAACCACGCGTCGAGCACGTCGGCGGGGACCACCTCGCCGCTCGCGTCCAGGGTGTCGAAGCCCCGTCCGAGCGCTTCGATGGACGCACCGCCGTGCGCGCACATCTCGTCCCCGGGCAGGAACGGGACCTCCAGGCCCCAGCGCACCGTCCGCCCCAGCTCGCGCAGCAGCGGCCCGTGGCGTCGCAGGGTCCGGTCGGTGAGCTCGGCGACGTCGCCGGTGAGCAGCTGGAACCCGGCGGCACCGGAGCGCACCGCCGTCCCGGTGGACGCGAGCCCGAGCTCCAGGTACATCGGCAGCAGCTCGACCCGGCCCAGGGCCACGATGCCCCGGCCCCCGTGCCCCGCCACCCAGCGGAGCGCCGCGTACATCAGGAGCCTGCCGATCATCCCGCCCCGCAGGGTCGGATCCACGGCCAGGATCCGGATCTCGAACAGGCCGTCCTCGCACAGCGCCGGGTGCTCGTCCCTCCGCAGGTGCCTGTCGATCGAGAAGCGGCCCGCCCACGGAGGCGTCACACTGATGAACCCGGCCGGGCGGCCGTGGTGGACCGCCACGATGTAGACGTTGCTCCCGTCGAGGTCGTCGGTGAGCAGCCCGGCGTCGTTGGGGGCGTGCTGGCCGAGTTCCCGCGCGTAGACCTCGTGCCGGAGACGGCCGATCCACTCGACGTCCGCTTCGGACGACATCCGAAGTTCCAGCTCCTCGACGCCGGGCGCGACGAGCGAACCGGCGGCGGACGTTCCCGGAAGTTGTTGATCCGTAGTCATTGACCTCACCTCGGGCGCCACTCTGCCGAGGCCGTCGCGCCACCGCCTGGGTACCCGTACTCAGCCCTCCGGCGCCTCGTACTCAACAGCGCCGGAACCGGTGGTCCCCGCTCGCGGTGCCATCGAGCCGGGGCATCTGATTACATCGGGTCACTTGGACGCGAAGAAGGAGACCTGTGACCGAGGACGCCACCGACAGCCAGGTCTGGGACCCCTACGGCACGCTTCGCCGGGTCCTGTGGGTCGGAGGCGGGCAGTGGGCCGGCAAGTCCACCGTGACCCGGCTGCTGGCCGACCGCTACGGGCTGACCTGCTACAACTACGACTACCACGACGCCCGCGGCCACAACGACCGCCGGATCGCCCGCCGGATCAGGCTCGGCCACCCGCCCGCCGACCCCGACCCCGACGCCACCTGGGTGAACACCACCCCCCAGGACATGGCCGCCGAGACGCTCGCCGGCTTCCCGGTCCGCTTCGAGTGGGCCCTGGACGACCTGCGCGCCCTCGTCTCGGGACGCCCCGTCATCGCCGAAGGCTGGGGACTGCGCCCCGAGCTGGTCGCGCCGGTCCTCGGCTCGCCCCGGCAGATGGTCGTCATGGTGCCCACCGAGGCGTTCCGTGACCGGCAACTGCGCGAACTCCCCCGAGCCGCCGCCTTCGGACCCCGCGTCAGCGACCCCGCGCGGGCCCAACGCAACCGCATCGAACGAGACCGTCTCGTCGCCGACGACGCCGTCCGCTCCGCCCGGCGCCTCGGCATCCGCGTGATCGAAGTCGACGGGACCCGCGACGCCGACGCCGTCGCCGACATCGTCGCCGACCACTTCCGCCCGTATCTCCCGCCCCTGGAGAAACGCGACCCCTGACCGCCGCAGGCGGTCGTCCGCCTTCGGAAAAGCCTGTTCGGCAGAGAGATGTGGCCCCTCCCGAATGCTCGGGAAGGGCCACACTCCTGGGGAGCGACCCCCGTCGAAGGGTCGCCCGTGTCTCAGCCGACCGCCCAGACCTTCAGGCCATCGGCGACGTAGAGGTCCGAGGACCCGGCAGCGGACGTGCGGGCTTGCAGGCCGTGCTCCGAGAAGTCGACCCACAGTTCGGTGTCCGCGCCGGCGCGCCGGCGGAAGGACTCGTCCGCACGCGCCTTGATCAGCGCGTTCCGCACGACCTCCTTCTTGGTGCTCCCCGTGACGCCCATGAGCAGAAGAGGTTCGACCTCCTCGTCGAGCCGCGGACGCCTGATCGGCTCGACCGCCGCGACGTTCACCCAGGAGGTCTCGTAGCGGGGACCGCCGGCGTCCTCGTTCTCGTACATCACGCAGTAGAACATCTCCAGCCGCGCGTCTTCGCCGACGCAGGCGCGCGCCTTCTTCAGCGCCGTCTGCTCGATCTCCTTCTTGCCGGCCCCTGTGAGGCCGCTGAACGCGAGAACGGTGACCGTCTCCTCGTCCTTGTTCACCTCGGTGAGGATGGTGGGTCCGACCTCCACGACGTCCACGACCGGAATGCCCTGGTCGGGGGCGACCTCAAGGGAGGCCTCCGGGGGGAAGCACCAACGCGCCCTCTCAAGCGCCACCGCTTCCTTCTCCGCCCGGTCGGCTCCGGCGAGGTGCCAGAAACCGAGAGCTGCCAACGTCACGTTGACCTCGGCGATCGCCATATCTTCGTCCTTCACGTGAGTTTTTTGATTGATCTGGGAACGCGTTCCCCTCAGGCTGAACCGTACGGCATCGCGGGTGTCGGTCAAGGTCGTCACGGACGCGGGCCGACCGTGGCATCGGAAAGGCTGCACACGCCAAAACAAAGAGCGGCCACGCGCCGCGCAGAAAAGGCCTCCGTGGCCGCACTTCCGTACCGTTCTCATCCCCGCATAGAGCGGGCCCGGTCGTCGCTCAGCGGGTTCGCGCGGGCGGCACGATCTCGCCCACCGCACCCGAGGCGTCCAGGCGGACAACGGTGGGGCCACGCTCGCATTCCCACGTCGTGACGTTGGCGAAAGTCGTCTCCCCGTGGTGCCAGAGCCCACCGTCCTGGTGGATGTGGCCGAACAGGTGCAGCTTGGGGCGAACCTGCCGCACCCGGGCCAGCAGATCCTCACAACCGCGGCGTCCGGGGTAGGCGTTCGCGTCACCGATTCCGAGCGGAGGCCCGTGGGTGACCAGGACGTCGACGCCGTCAGGAATCAGAGCCCATTTCTCCGCGAGGGAACGGCCCCGAGGGAGATTGAACGCCCACTGGTTGAACTCCGGCTGCCAGGGGCTGCCCCAGAAGGTGACGCCGTTGATCTCCGTTCCGCCGTCCTCCAGATAGCGGATGCCGCGATCGGCGAGAACGGCACGGGCCCGTGCGGAGTCGTCCATGAACATCCAGTCGTGGTTTCCCGCGACGACCACCTTCGCCCGATGCGGAAGTGCTTGCATCCAGTCCGCGGCGTCCTCGAGTTCTCGCAGGTCCTTGCCGCGCCGGCACAGGTCACCGGCGTGAACGAAGACATCTCCGTCGGGGACGGCGAGTTCGCGATGATAGGTGTGCGTATCGGCGACCGCCACAATCCGCATGAGCCGAGCGTACTGAGCCGCCCCACCGCCCTTGAAGACCGCAGCGCAGGGGCGGTCCAGGGCTAGAGTGCGCGCGTGGGCTCAGTGATCGGGTTCGATTGGCAGGCGGTGGTCTACCGGGACTTCGACGTCGACCTGGACGAACCCGGCGAGCGCAGCGGCGCGGCGCTGGAGGCGCTGCTGGCCGACCTGAACATGGAGGTCGAATCGCCGTTCATCCTCGGCGACTGGGTCGACAGGCTGGGCGCTTCCGCGAACGCGGAGCCGGCCGCGCTGCTGGAGCGGCTCACCCACCCGAACGTTCAGATCCGCCGGATCCTGGCCGTCGTGCTCACCTACCTGGACATGCCCGACGATGCGGTTCCTCGCATCCGCGCCAGGAGCGAGAGCGACCCGGACGCCCCGACCAGGCTCGGGCTGCTGCTCGCCCTAGGCCGGTACCCCATGGCCCACGACCACCTGCGCCGCCGGCTGGATCGCGAGCCGTCCGACGCGCTGGGCGCCGCGCTCGGCCTGCTGCTGCACACCCCTGAGACGGTGGACGACGCGGTCCTCGACGCGCTCACCCACTGCGACGGCGAGCCCGGATCGGCCCTGGCCGAACTGGCCTGGGGCGACCCCGAATGGGTCGGCGTCCCGCCGGGCGGCCCCGTCGACGCCGTCGGCAGCTGGCTTCACCCCACGCCCGAGCTGCACTCACGCTGGCTGGCCCGGATGCTGGCGCGCTTGAGGGCCGGCCCAGCGAACCCAGCGGCCACGCACCTCCTGGTCGCCTCCGCGGACCGCCTGTTCCCCCGGTTCCCCGAACACGCCCCCGCCGTCGCGTCCCTGCTCCGGCACCCAGACCCCGCGATACGGCAAGCGGCCGTGGCCACGAGCCATCTGCCGTCCCACCCCGCCTACGCCGATGCCCTCGCGGCCTGTCTGAGCGACCCCGAGTTGTCGGAGATGGCCCTCGTCGCACTGACCCAGCGCAGTGACCCCCGATGCGTGCCCGGGCTTCAGCGCCTGATCGCCCACGCCCCCCTGGACCTCCAACTACAGCACCGGTTCCGTGCGGCATCGGCGCTGGCTGAGCATCTGTGGCCGCAGGTCCGGGCCCGGCTCGCCAGCTCCTCCGCCTTCGAGGCCAAGGCCCTGCTGTCGTGGATCAGGGAATGGCCCGAAGGAGAAGAGGCCGTCGCCGAGGTCACCGCCGTCCTCGAAGGACTGATCCCGCGGCTCGGCGTCCCCGACAGCGGTGACCTGGAGACCGCCGCCGCGTGCTGCATGTTCCTGCGCAGATGGGGCCTGGCCGACGAACAGGCACTGACCATCCTCCGGCGGGTCGCGTCGGGCCCGGACCCAGAGACCGGCCTCGCCGCCATCCGCGCTCTCATGGGCCTCGGCGAACCGGCTGACGAAGAGGTCGTCGGCCTGCTGCTGCACATCCTGGAGCGCCGCCACCAGTTCGACCGCAAGGCCGGACGCCACAGCTGGCGCTTCGACACCAACGCCTGCGACTGGCTCGGCGAACTCGGCCCCCGGGCCCGAGCGGCCATCCCCGCCCTGCGCGCCGTCCGCGACGACCCCACCGAACCCGCCCGCGCGGCCGCGGCCTTCGCCCTCTGGCACACCACCCGCGACGCCGACGAGGCACTCCCCGTCCTGATCGAACAGATCCCCGCCGACCCGGTGCGCACGCTGTACGACCTGAGCCTGATGGGCGACGCGGCCCGGCCCGTCCTCCCCGTCCTCCGCGACTACGCCGAAGGCGAGGGGGACGTGGCAGAACACGCCCGCCAGGCCCTGAGACGCATCGCTCCCGAGGCGTGATGAACCGGTGCGCCCGGGCGCTGGATTCTCGATAGCGGAAAACAGCAAGGGCCCGGCGATGCCGGGCCCTGCTTGTTAGGGAGGCACCAGCCAGCGCTGGAACCCCTTGATGTGCAGGTGGCGGATGGATCACTCCTTGCGGAAGGTCACCTTCCCGCCCTCTTCGCGTACGTCCAGGGCGTCCTCCTGCCACTGACCGGAGACCTCGACATCACCGCCCCCCGTGCTGATCACGAGCTCGGTGGGGTCGTCCGCCCGAACGCTGGCGTTCCCGCCATGGGTGTACAGGTGGACCCTGCCGGCAGCCCTGCCCACGACGATCGGGCCGGACGAGGTGAGGGAACCGAAGGTGAGTTCCCCGATCGTGATGCCCTTCCGACCGTCCAGGTGCACCCAGTCCGAAGGGCCGGAAACGGCGATGGCGCCTCCGCTGGTCGCCTCCATCTGACGGACGCTGAGCGGCAGGCCGACGGTGACGGTCCCGATCCGCGACAGGCCGCGCCGATGACGGCCCTCCACGGTGTCGAAATGGGGACCGGAGAACAGGAAGGCGCCGTCGGGCACCCTCTTGAGTCCGCGTCCGCGGTAGTCGAGGACGACCTCGATCTCTTCTCGGTCTTCCACGACGATGACCACGTCGGCGGCTCCGCCGTTGATGACGATGGCCCTGTGGGTGTGGAGCATGGTGATACGACGCTGCATGTCGAATCTCCTAGGTGAGGTGTTTGGGTTGCTTCACGCGTCGATGTACGAGCGCTAAGAACAACCGTCCCGGAAATGCCCCCGCCCGCCAGCCACCGACATCACCCTGCGAAAAGGCCTCGACACTGAGCGCTGGTAGCGCAAGCAACAACTAGGGCCTGTTTCTTGGATCGACTGACGGTGGGCGTTGGTTGGGTCACTGTGGG
>NZ_JBEZJP010000402.1:0-7563 GCF_040653175.1 Actinomadura sp. NPDC048032 | reverse complement strand
CCGGACCGGCGGCGCGGCTGCGCGCCGCGGCCGGTCCGGCCAGTGGGGGCGCCGGTGCCGCGGGGGCGAGCGGCACGGGGCCCGGGGGAGGGAGGCGGCGCGGGGACGGTCCGGTACGGCCGAGGACCCGAGGTGTGTCGCCGTGCCCGCCCTCCGCGGCACCCGCCGGGGGGCGGGGGCGGCCGCGGCGCGGTACGTCGCGAACGTTCTCGGCCGTACGGACCGGGCCGCGCGGGGAACGGGACGCGGAGGCGGCCCGGTTCGCGTGTTCGCCACGGTTCATCTGCCGCCTCCTGACGTTCTACCTGGGGCTTTGCCGCCCGAGTACCTGCCGTTCACCCTGCGTCACGATCTCGTTGCGTTAGGTACCCTCGCGTCATGCGCGCGTAAACCGGCCCCCAGGCAAAGAATCAAGATCGCGAAGGGGCCTTTGCCTCCGCGTTGCCCCGCCGGCCCGCGGGTCCGGTGCCCCCGGGACGGCGCAGCAGGTGCCGGGCGAGCGCGACGCCGGCCAGCAGGGCGACGAGCAGGCACACGGCCGTCCAGCCGAACCGCGTGCAGGCGGCCGCTCCGAGCCACGATCCGGTGCTGCCGCCGAGGAACGCGCACGTCATGTAGGCGGTGTTGACGCGGCTGCGGGCGTCCGGGCGCAGCGCGAAGATCCGCGCCTGGTTCGCGATCATGCCGGACTGCAGCGCGACGTCCAGCAGCAGCGTCCCGGCGCCGAGCGCCGCGAGCCCCGGCGCCCCGCCGAGGGCGCCCAGCGTCAGCACCCCGGCCGCCGCGAGCGTCCCGGTGATCGCGACGAGGCTGACCGGGTCCGGGCCCCGCCGGTCCACCCGGCGTCCCGCGGCGGGCATCGCGGCCATGGTGCCGGCGCTGACCAGCGCGAGGACGCCGACCGCCTGCGCCCCGAGCCCGTACCCGGGGCCCGTGAGATACAGCGCGAGGCCCGTCCAGACGGCCTGGAACCCGCCGAAGAGCGTCGCCTGGTAGAGGCACGACCGCCGCAACTCCGGTTCCTCGCGCAGCAGCCGCAGCGGCGCGGCCAGCAGCGCCGGGTAGGACTGCCGCGACGGCGGGACGGTCGCCGGCAGCGTGAACGCCAGCGCCGCCGCGATCGCCAGGGTGGCGACGGCGGCGATCAGGTACGGTGCCCGCCAGCCGAGCCACTCGCCGGCGAACCCGCCGAACGTGCGGGCCAGCAGGATGCCGCCGATCGAGCCGGCCAGCAGCGTCCCCATGACCGCGCCGCGCCGCTCGGCGGCCACCAGGCCGGCCGCCATCGGCGCGATGACCTGCGCGACGACGGTCGTGACCCCGGTCACGGCGCTCGCGAAGATCAGCGCCGCCAGCCCGGGCGCGGCCGCCGCGCCGAGCATCGCCGCGCCGGTGACGGCGAGCATCGCCACGATCAGCGGACGGTGCGGGAACCGGTCGCCGAGCGGCACCAGCAGGAAGTTTCCGGCTCCGTACCCGAACTGCGCCGCGGTCACCACCAGCGCCGCCGAGTCCGGCGCCACGTGCAGCCCGGACGCGATGAGCGGGCTCACCGCCTGCGGGAAGTAGATGTTCCCCACGGCGACGCCGCAGGTCAGAGAGAGAAGGAAGAGCGTGCGGCGGTCGATCGAGGCGTCCGCCGCGGGCAGGGGAGAAGACAAGGATGCTCCACGTCGAGTCGACACCGGCGCGGAATCCGCGCAGGCCGGGACAGCGGGGGATCGACCCCCCGCCGGAATCGCCTCGGCGTCGTGGAGCGGTGCCGGCCTAAGCCGCCGCGCGCCTCGTCGCCGAGACGCCGGTAGTGGCCTTGCCGGAAGCGGTGTACACGCGCGACCTCCCGTAGCGCATCCAAGATCTTCGCGCCGACCCTGGCATGCGCCCGACCCCGCCCGCAACGGGTTTTCCGTGAGCCTCAGCGCGCGTGGGGCTCGTCCATGTTCCAGGCGGCGGGCAGGTCGCCCCCGCACACGGCGCAGACGTAGTGGTCGTCCTTCACGATGTTGCGCTGGCGGCACCGCCGGCACCGTCGGAACACGATCGGGTGGGTGAACTCGGGGGGACGTTCGAGGCCGGCCCGGTCGAGAGCCGCCGCGACGGCCGTCCAGGAGGACGGGTCGGGGCAGTAGCCGGTCGACTGGTTGCTGATCTCGCTGACCGTCCAGGCGCCCCCGCTCGCGGCGAACGTGATCTCACCCGCGCCCAGCACGGGCTCGCGGCCCGAGCAGGCGACGTGCTCGCTGCGCTGCGGGGCCAGGCGCAGCGTCCCGCCCAGGTCGACCACGTAGGTGAACGGTTCCCCCGCGTCCTGCGCGGTCTGCCCCGCCAGCCAGACGGCGAGGTCGCCCGGCGACCCGATCGCCTGGCCGCGCCGCCCGGGCCGTGCCTGCTCGAGGATGTCGGCAGGGCCGACATAACGGTATTCGCGCACCCTCACCGGGCCCAGGGCAGCGCCGAAGGCGGACACGGCCGGCGCGACCGTGCGCCATGCGCATCGGCGCGGGCTGGTGGAGGGGTCACCGGCGACCGCGCGGGGGCCGGCGGCGGCAGCCCGCGGACCCGCCCTCGCCATCCGCCGCGCTCAGCGCCCGCAGTTCGCTCCATGCGCCGAGCCTGCCACGTCCGGGCACGGTCGCGTCAGAGTGTTCGCTCGATGGCCTGTTGCTGGAAGGCGCCGCTTTCGTATCGCGTGATGGCGTCGATGCTGCCGCCGCGGCTTCTCGCGCCCCAGAGGCGCCGGCCGAGTGCCAGGACGGCCTCTCGGGGTGTGATCGCTGAGAGCGAACGTTGCTGCGGAAACAAAATGCTGCTCCGTTTTCTTGAGTGTGAGTGACTCAATCTTGCGGTTGGGTGTCCTACTGAGTTGGAGCTGAGCATGAGCGAGACCCTGACGCTGCCGGTGCTGCCCCTGGAGGACGGGGTCGTTCTGCCCGGCATGGTGGTGCCCCTGGACCTGTCGGAGAGCGGCGAGGTCCGGGCCGCCGTCGAGGCCGCGCGGGCGGTGGCGCAGACCAAGGGGCCGGGCATCCGGTCGGCGGCCAAGCCGCGCGTGCTGCTGGTGCCCCGGCTGAACGGGCAGTACGCCGGCATCGGCACGCTCGGCGTGATCGAGCAGGAGGGGCGGCTGCCCGGCGGTGAGCCGGGCGCGGTCGTCCGCGGCGTGCAGCGGGTGCGGATCGGCACCGGGACGACCGGGCCGGGCGCGGCGCTGTGGGTCGAGGGGACGGCGGTGGAGGCGCCGCCGGCGACCGGGCGGGCGCAGGAGCTGGCGAAGGAGTACAAGGGGCTGGTCAGCGCGATCCTGCAGAAGCGGGGCGCCTGGCAGGTCGTGGACGTCGTGCAGCAGATCGACGACCCCTCCACGCTGGCCGACAACGCCGGGTACGCGCCGTACCTCACCGACGAGCAGAAGATCGAGGTCCTGGAGACCGTCGACCTCGTGGAGCGGCTCACCCTGGTGATCGGGTGGGCGCGCGACCACCTCGCCGAGCTGGACGTGGCGGAGACCATCCGCAAGGACGTCCAGGAGGGCATGGAGAAGACGCAGCGGGAGTTCCTGCTGCGCCAGCAGCAGGAGGCCATCCGCAAGGAGCTGGCCGAGCTGAACGGCGACCCGGCCGACGAGGAGGACGACTACCGGGCCCGGATCGAGGCCGCGAACCTTCCCGAGAAGGTGCGCGAGGCGGCGCTGAAGGAGGTCGACAAGCTGGAGCGGTCGTCCGACGCCTCGCCCGAGGGCGGCTGGATCCGCACCTGGCTGGACACCGTCCTCGACATCCCGTGGAACGAGCGGACCGAGGACGCCTACGACATCGCGGGCGCCCGGGAGATCCTGGACGCCGACCACGCCGGTCTCGACGACGTCAAGGAGCGCATCGTCGAGTACCTGGCCGTGCGCAAGCGGCGCGAGGAGCGCGGCCTGGGCGTCGTGGGCGGACGCAGGAGCGGCGCGGTGCTGGCGCTGACCGGCCCTCCCGGAGTCGGCAAGACGTCGCTGGGCGAGTCGGTCGCGCGGGCCATGGGACGCGAGTTCGTCCGGGTCGCCCTGGGCGGCGTCCGGGACGAGGCCGAGATCCGGGGGCACCGCCGCACGTACGTGGGCGCCCTCCCGGGGCGCATCGTCCGGGCCATCCGCGAGGCGGGGACGATGAACCCCGTCGTCCTGCTGGACGAGGTCGACAAGGTCGGCGCCGACTACCGGGGCGACCCGACCGCGGCGCTGCTGGAGGTCCTCGACCCCGAGCAGAACCACACCTTCCGGGACCACTACCTGGAGGTGGAGCTCGACCTGAGCGACGTGCTGTTCCTCGCCACCGCGAACGTGGTGGAGGCGATCCCTGGGCCGCTGCTCGACCGGATGGAGCTGGTGCAGCTGGACGGCTACACCGAGCACGAGAAGGTCACCATCGCCCGCGACCACCTGCTGCCGCGCCAGCTCGACAAGGCGGGGCTGGAGGCGTCCGAGGTGGCCTTCGGCGACGACGCGCTGCGGCTGCTGGCGGCCGAGTACACCCGGGAGGCCGGCGTCCGGTCCCTGGACCGCTCGATCGCGCGGGTGCTGCGCAAGGTCGCGGCCAACGTCGCGCTCGGGAAGGCGGCGCTGCCCGTCCGGATCGGCGCGGACGACCTGAAGGACTACCTCGGCCGGCCGCGGTTCACCCCGGAGGTCGAGCTGAGCAGGAACGAGCGCCGCACCGGCGTGCCGGGCGTGGCCACGGGCCTCGCGGTCACCGGCGCGGGCGGCGACGTGCTCTACATCGAGGCGTCGCTGGCCGACCGGGAGACCGGCGACACCGGCGTGACGCTCACCGGCCAGCTCGGCGACGTCATGAAGGAGTCGGCGCGCATCGCGCTCAGCTACCTGCGCTCGCGCGGCGCGGAGCTGGAGCTGCCGGTCGGCGACCTGAAGGACCGCGGCGTGCACGTCCACGTGCCCGCCGGGGCGATCCCGAAGGACGGCCCGAGCGCGGGCATCACGATGACGACGGCGCTGGCGTCGCTGCTGTCGGGACGCCCGGTGCGCTCGGACGTGGCGATGACCGGTGAGGTGTCGCTGACCGGGCGGGTGCTGCCGATCGGCGGGCTGAAGCAGAAGCTGCTGGCCGCGTCGAGGCTCGGCATCACCACCGCGATCGTGCCGAAGCGCAACGAGCCGGACCTGGAGGACGTCCCGGCCGAGGTGCTCGACACGATGACGGTGTTCGCCGTCAGCGACGTCCGCGAGGTGCTGGACCTGGCCCTGGAGCCCGCCACCACCCCGGTCGCCGTCTGATCGCGGCGCGCGGAACGCCCGTGCCGGGTTCGTCCCGGCACGGGCGTTCTGACTTCAATGGACTATCCGGTCGCCCGAAACCCGGGACCGTGCATGGACCGCGGCGGACGGGGCAGACCGCGCCGCGTGTTGGTCGAGATGTGGCAGCCCGCAGCAGCGGGCGAGAGGGTCCCTTGGTACGTCGTCGCCCTGCGCGCGTTGGTCGTCATCATCGCGTTGGGCTTTCTTGGCGTCTTCTTCTATTTCGCGTTCAGGCTCACGCTGACGCCCGTCCATGACAACGGGCAGGCAGGCGGGAACACCGATCCCGGCAGGTCGCTCCGGTTCTATATGGACCGCCCGACGAAGGAGGCCCTCCTCCAGATCGGCGGCAACGTGATACTCCTGGCGCCGCTGGGAGTGCTGCTGCCCCTGGTCTGGACGACCCTCCGCGGCCCCCTGCGGCTGGCGCTGGTGAGCGGCATGCTCTCGCTGGCCATCGAGACGGTCCAGGGCACGTTCGTGATGGGACGGGCCTTCGACGTCGACGACGTCATCCTGAACGTCATCGGTGTCGTGCTCGCCTACCTGCTCCTTGGCCGGCGGCTCTCCAGGACCCTCCGCGGCCGTTAGCGGGGGGTCAGGCGGAAGACCCTGAGCTGCCGCTCGGTGCGTTCCACGTAGCGGTCGTAGACGGGCCAGACGGCGGTGAGGCGAGGCCAGATCTCCTTGCGCTCGACGTCGTCCAGGAGGTGGGCGGTGACCGGGACGGTGCGGCCCTGGAAGCTGACCTGCGCGCCGGGGTTCTTCAGGAGGTTGCCCGTCCAGGCGGGGTGCTTCTCCCGGCCGAAGTTGGATCCGACGACGTACCAGCCGCCCTCCCGGTCGGGCAGGCACGCGAGCGGCGTCTGCCGTTGGAGGCCGCTGACGGCGCCGGTCGTCGTCAGCACGAGGCTCGGCACGAGGAGCTGGCCGAGCATGAGCCGTCCGCCGGTGAGCCGGTGCAGCGTCCGGTCGACGGGCGGGACGATCTTGGGCCCCACCCGGGAGAACCATTCGGCGCCCGAGACCCGGTGGAAGACCGGGCCGAAGGTGCGCTGGACGAGGGTCGGCATCGGGGCCTCCTTGGCGGCGAGCCGTCCGGCCCGGCGCGGATTCAGATGGCCGCTCTCGGCCAGCCAGCGCAGGCCGTCGGCGACGGTCTCCTCGACGGGGCGCAGCGTGAGCCCGAGGGCGTCCAGGACGGGGCGGTCGTCGGTCGGCACCAGCGTGACCATGAACTCGGCGGCGTCGCGGGTGAGCGGGTAGTCGAAGCGGCGGACGCGCTTGGCCGCGTCGAGGACGGAGCCCAGCGCGAGCATGACGCGGCTGGGCACGCGGACGCGGCGGCACCGGACGCCGGTGAGGCGGTCGCACAGGTCGGCGTACTGCGGCCAGGTCAGGTAGTGGCCGCCGAGCACCCAGCGGCTGGGGCCCTGCCGCGCCTGGACGGAACGTGCCAACGCCTCGCCGAGGTCGCGGACGTCGACGACTGAGACGCCGCCGCCCGGAAGCGGCCACACCTTGCCGAGCGCGGCGGCGAGGCCCTCCATCAGCGCGTCCAGCGTCGGCTGGTTCGGGCCGCACACGCCGCCGGGGTAGACGATGGTGACCGGCGCGCCGTCCTCCTGGAGGCCGCGCACGTAGTGCTCGGCCGCCAGCTTGGACCGGCCGTAGTCGGTCCGGGGGCTCGCCAGGGCGCCGTCCGCGGTGATGACGGGGCCGGACGGCGGGACGAACACCGCGATCGTCGACACGTGGACCACCGGCGCCAGGCCCTGCGCGACGGCGCCGCCGACCACGTTGCGGGTGCCCCGGACGTTCACCTCCACCAGGTCGCCGGCGCCTCCGGTCACCCCGATGGCCGCGGCGGTGTGGATCGCGGCGTCGCAGCCGCGGAGCGCCTCGGCGACCGCGTCCTCGTCCAGCATGTCGCCGGGGACGAGTTCGACGTCCCCGGGGTCGACGCCGACCGCGCGCAGGACCTGCGCCGCTCTGGCAGGGTCGCGGACCAGCGCGCGGGGCCGGTGCCCGGCGGCGAGCAGGGCGCGGACGGCGTGGGACCCGACGAACCCGGAGGCGCCGGTGACGAAGATCCGCATAGGGCAAAACTAGCGCTTGGTATGCCTCCGGCGACAGCCGAGCCCCGAGTAAGGGCCGGGATTTCGGACACCTCCATTACCGGAGAGGCGGACGGTCGGGGCGTTGACGCTTCTGGAACGCTCCATCAGACTCGTGTCTCCATCTGACCGCCCACCGGGAGGGGATCGATG
>NZ_JBEZJP010000401.1:0-7657 GCF_040653175.1 Actinomadura sp. NPDC048032 | reverse complement strand
CCTCGGCTCGGAACTGATCACCGGCACGACCGAGATCGGCTTCGGCGCGTCCGGCGACGGCGGCGGCGCGCTGCGCGACCGGATCATGCGGCGGCAGGCCGGCACCCGCTGCGGAGGCTCTGCCTGGCCGTGAGTCCGATGCCGAACCGGACCGTGCGAACCACGGCCCCCCGGCGGCCCCTCTGGCCACCAGCCCAGCGATCGGAGCATTCCATCATGAACGAGACCCGGAACAACGCCCCCGCCGACGACGCCCAGGAAGAAGCCGCCCGCGCCCTGCAGACGGCCCTGGACAGAAGAGCCGATTAATTCTTCTCCTCCTTCGGGCCTAGGGGCCCTCCATCGTCGAAGAAATAGGGCGATCGCTGGCATCGCTCCGTCTCGCCTAGCGGCTCGCTGCGCGATCAGGTTCTCGCAGGCTCGAACCTGCCTTCGGACGCAATCGCAACCACTGAGGTTGTCGCCGGGGTAGTGAAGCAGGCTGAGGCAGTAGCGGATTCGGTCAGCGAGTCAGGTGCGCCTCGCGGCCGTCTCCATGGCCCGAGGGCACCCGTCAGCCTCGGTACGTCGTGCCAGGCAGCCGCTTCGCGCTCAGGTTTCGCTTGCGTGAAGCTGCCTTGGACGCGATCGCGAGCCTTGAGGGCGTGCGTGGTTGCGGCGCTGGCCGGGCGGGCCTCGCCCGGGCGCCGATGCGAGACTGGGGGAGTGGCGGGCGATGTGAGTAGTGCCGAGGTTCGTAGCGTGCTGGAGCGCGTTGCCGGGCTTGGGCCCTATTTCGAGCTCGTTGCGGAAGAGGTCTCCGGCGAGGCCGGCTGGGAGGCGTTTCCCGGGGGTGCCGGACGGCTGCGGGAGGTCGTCCGCGACCATGCCGGGCGGCTCGGGACCGATGAGACCCGGGTGGCGGCCTCGCTGCTCTTCCAGGGGCTCGCGGCGCGGATCTGGTCGCCGGTCGTCGCCGCGGCGGCGCTCGGGGTCGTGCCCGATCTTTCGGGGGTGCGGTGGCGGTGGGCGCCGGGTGAGCCGATCATGCTGGGGCTCGCCGATGTGCGAGGGTGGCGCGTCGGGAGCGTGGCCGAGGCCGTCGAGATCGTCCATCCCATGGTCGTGGACGGGCTGCTGCGGCCGCTGCGGGAGGCGCTGCTGGACTTCGTCAGGCTCGCGGAGGGGCTGGTCTGGGGCAACGCGGCATCGGCCCTCGCCGGGAGCCTGAACGTGGGGGCCGCCGATCCCGGGCGTGCCGCGATCGTGCGGGCGCTGCTCGCGCGGGAACCGCTGGCCGGGGCCGGGTCCTTCGGGCCGCGCGGGTTCGTCCGGAACAATTGCTGCCTGTATTACCGCGTCCCTGGTGGCGGCATGTGCGGTGATTGCGGGCTCGGGCGCTGAATGCCCGCGATGTGAGACGAAAGCCCAAGCACTGAGACGTTTGCAGTAGAGTGCGCGCATGGCTTCGCGCAGCATTCGTCTGGCCGTCATCCCGGGGGACGGGATCGGCCCCGAGGTGGTCGCCGAGGGACTGAAGGTCCTCGACGCCGTGTCCGGCGACCTCACGTTCGAGCAGACCTCCTACGACCTGGGCGCCGCGCGGTGGCACCGGACGGGGGAGACGCTGCCCGACTCGGTCCTGGAGGAACTGCGCGAGCAGGAGGTCATCCTGCTCGGCGCCGTCGGCGACCCGAGCGTGCCGAGCGGCACGCTGGAGCGCGGGCTGCTGCTGCGGACCCGGTTCGAGCTGGACCACTACGTCAACCTGCGCCCGGTGAAGCTGTTCCCGGGCGTCAGCACCCCGCTGGCCGGCGTGACCCCGGACGACATCGACATGGTCGTCGTGCGGGAGGGCACCGAGGGCCCGTACACCGGCGTCGGCGGCGTCCTGCGCAAGGGCACCCCGCACGAGGTCGCCACGCAGGAGAGCGTCAACACCGCCTACGGCGTCGAGCGCGTCATCCGGTACGCGTTCGAGGTCGCGGCGTCGCGGCCGCGCAGGAAGCTCACGCTCGTCCACAAGGACAACGTGCTCACCTTCGCCGGTGACCTCTACCAGCGGACCCTGAAGCGGGTCGCCGCGGAGTACCCGCAGGTCACGACCGACTACTGTCACGTGGACGCGGCCACGATGTTCTTTGTGAGCCAGCCGCGGCGCTACGACGTCATCGTCACCGACAACCTGTTCGGCGACATCATCACCGACATCGGCGCCGCGATCGCCGGCGGCATCGGGCTCGCCGCGTCCGGGAACGTCAACCCCGACCGCACCGCGCCGTCGATGTTCGAGCCGGTGCACGGCAGCGCCCCCGACATCGCCGGACAGGGCAAGGCCGACCCGACCGCCACGATCCTGTCGGTCGCCATGCTGCTCGACCACGTCGGCGAGGGCGAGGCCGCCCGCCGCGTCGAGCAGGCCGTCTCGGACGACCTGGCCGAGCGCGCCGCGCTGGGCGCCCGGTCCACGTCCCAGATCGGCGACGCGATCGCCAAGCGAGTATCCGGCTAGGGGCACGCCGCCTCCGGCCAGACCGGGCGTGCCCTCGCGGCGCGCCCGGTTTTCCGTATGCGCCCGCGTGGAGGAGCAGGTCTAGACGAAGTAGGACAATGGGGACTAGGAAGCCGATGCGGCGATGGGGCCGCATGGGCCATCCGCGAGAGGACGAGACCGCGATGAGCGACACCCTGGAATTCGAGATCACGCGCACCGAGCGGCCCGCGACCGCCGAGGACCGCGCGCGGATCCTGGCCGAGCCCGGGTTCGGCCGATACTTCACCGACCACATGGTCACGATCCGGTACTCGGCCGAGCGCGGCTGGCACGACGCGAAGCTCGAACCCTACGGGCCGATCCCGATGGACCCGGCCTCGCAGGTGTTCCACTACGCCCAGGAGCTCTTCGAGGGCCTCAAGGCCTACCGGCAGCCCGACGGTTCGATCGTCACCTTCCGGCCGTACATGAACGCCGCGCGGATGAACAGGTCGGCCAGGCGGATGGCGATGCCGGAGATCCCCGAGCAACTGTTCGTGGACGCCGTCGAGACGCTCGTCCGCACCGACAAGGACTGGGTGCCCGACACCGAGGGCCACAGCCTCTACCTGCGGCCCTTCATGTTCGCCACCACGCGGGCGCTCGGCGTCAACAGCCCGGCCCACGAGTTCCTCTTCATGGTCATCGCGTCCCCGTCCGGCCTCTACTACCCGCGCGGCATCAAGCCCGTCTCGGTGTGGCTGTCGCAGGACTACACCCGCGCGGCGCCCGGCGGGACCGGGGAGGCCAAGTTCGGCGGCAACTACGCCGCGTCCTTCGCCGGCCAGGCCGAGGCCGTCGCGCAGGGCTGCGACCAGGTCGTCTGGCTCGACGCGGTGGAGCACCGCTGGGTCGAGGAGGTCGGCTCGATGAACCTCATGTTCGTCTACGGCTCCGGGGCCCAGGCCCGGCTGCTCACCCCCGCGCTCACCGGCACCCTGCTCGCCGGCGTCACCCGCGACTCGATGCTCAAGCTGGCGCCCGACCTCGGCGTGCCCACCGAGGAAGGCAAGATCAGCATCGACGAGTGGGAGGCGGGCTGCGCCTCCGGCGAGATCACCGAGGTGTTCGGCTGCGGCACCGCCGCGATCATCAGCCCGGTCGGCCGGGTCAAGGGCCGGGACCGCGAGTGGACGATCGGCGACGGCGAGCCCGGCGAGATCTCGATGCGGCTGCGCCAGGAGCTGGTCGGCATCCAGTACGGCACCCGTCCCGACCCCTACGGCTGGGTCCACAAGATCATCTGACTGGCGGCGCCGGCGGCGCGCGCCCGCAGCGGCGCGCCGCCGGACCGGTCCGGGCTGCTCAGTGGCGGATGTGCACGGACGTCTCGACGACCGGGCCCTTGCTCGCCGGTCCCACGCCCCGCGAGGACGGGTTGATGGCGTAGTTGAACGAGAAGCCGACGAAGGCGCGGCCGGGGCGGCCGCCCTCCTGCACCGCGAAGGTGCAGATGCCCGAGAGCGTGTAGACCTTCCGGACGCGGTGGGGTGCCACCGTGGAGTGCCAGAGGTAGCCGACGGGGACGACGTGCCGGTCGTGGTACCGGCCGTTCAGCCCGGTCGCCGTGCAGACGGCCCTGCTGCGCGCGATCGCCCGCAGCCTCGCACTGGTGATCTGGAACAGCCACGGCATCGGGTAGCCCCTGGAGGGCCTGGCCACGTTCACCTGCGCGTGGAACCGGCCGACCGAGTCGCGGTAGACGAACGACTGGCGGCTTTTCGTGAACGTGAAGTAATGGGTGGGTGCGGCGCGTTCCGGACGCCCGGCCGCGGACGCGGCGGATGCGGCGGACGCGGTGGACACGGTGCCGAGCGCCATCACCAGCGCCGTTCCGGAAGCGGCCGCGACCCGGCCGTATGTGTGCATGCGCATTCCAGGAATTCCCTTCGGAAAGGTTCGCCGTCCGCCACGTCGGGTGGACGGCTTCGGTCAGCCCGCCGCCCGGGTGCTCAGCCGCGGCCGACCGACCGCACGTACAGCGCGCGGTAGGCGTAGCCGTCCTGCTCGGCCTCCTCCCAGGTGAAGAGCACGCTCTCGCCCGGATCGAGCGAGGCGAAGGCACCCGGTTCGGCCTGCACGTCCGAGAAGTGCGCCCAGACCTCGCCGGGCACGTCGGGTGAGACCAGAACCCCCCACCCGGCATCGTCGTCCCAGGACGCCACCGTCCCGCGGACCGGTTCGCCGCTCATCGGATCCCCCTTCTCCGGCGGACAGTGCGATCCTCATTCCTTTTACCGTGAAAGCGCAAGTGCATTTCGGGGTGAGGAATGTATTGCCATCATCTTTTGATTGGTAATCGTTCTTTATTGTGCAATGGACTCCAAGGGGAGAAAGTCGCGTTATGGCGGCGGGGTGGTCGCGGGTCCGGTGGCGACGTCCCAGCATCTGAGACGGATGTCCAAGATCCGAGGACCATGTGGCAGACTGTGAGCATCATGCGCCACAGCCTCGTGATTATCGGCTGGCGCGCCGGCAGCTAACGGGACACCGCCGGCGCGCAGACCTCTCACGTCCGTGAGGGGTCTTTTTTGCGTCCTGGCGCTGGTCCCCCTGGGGGTTCTCACATGCAAGGCGACGCGTTCCACGTCTACGACACCACTCTGCGCGACGGCTCGCAGCAGGAGGGGCTCAACCTCTCCGTGCCCGACAAGCTCGCGGTCGCGCGACATCTGGACGACCTGGGCGTCGGCTTCATCGAGGGCGGCTGGCCGGGCGCCAACCCCAAGGACACGGAGTTCTTCAGGCGGGCTCGAACAGAGCTCGACCTGAGGCACGCGCAGCTCACCGCGTTCGGCGCGACCCGCCGGGCCGGGGTGAAGGCGGCCGACGACCCCCAGGTCGCCGCTCTGCGCGAATCCGGCGCGTCCGTCGTGACCCTGGTCGCCAAGAGTCACGACAGGCACGTCGAGCTGGCCCTCCGCACCACCCTGGAGGAGAACCTCGCGATGATCCGCGACACGGTCTCCCACCTGCGTGCGGAGGGCCAACGGGTCTTCCTGGACGCCGAGCACTTCTTCGACGGCTACAAGGCCAACCGCGCCTACGCGCTGGAGGCCGTCCGCACCGCCGCCGAGGCGGGCGCCGACGTCGTCGCGCTCTGCGACACCAACGGCGGCATGCTGCCGGACGAGCTGGCCGAGGTCGTGCACGAGGTCGTCGGCCACGGCGTCCGCGTCGGCATCCACTGCCACGACGACTCCGGCTGCGCGGTCGCCAACACGCTCGCCGCCGTCCGGGCCGGCGCGACGCACGTCCAGGGCTGCGCGAACGGGTACGGCGAGCGCAGCGGCAACGCCAACCTGTTCACCGTCGTCGGGAACCTCCAGCTCAAGCGGGGCATGAGCCTCGTCTCCGACGCCCAGCTCGCCGAGATGACGCGGATCGCGCACGCCGTCTCCGAGGTCACCAACGTCGCGCCGAGCTCGCAGCAGCCGTACGTGGGCGTGTCCGCGTTCGCGCACAAGGCCGGGCTGCACGCGTCCGCCGTCAAGATCGACCCCGACCTGTACCAGCACATCGACCCGGCCGCCGTCGGCAACGACATGCGGATGCTGGTGTCCAGCATGGCCGGGCGCGCGTCGGTCGAGCTGAAGGGCCGCGAGCTCGGCTACGACCTGTCCGGGGAGAAGGCCAAGGCCGTCGTGGCCCGGGTGAAGGAGCTGGAGTCCACCGGCTACACCTTCGAGGCCGCGGACGCCTCGTTCGAGCTGCTGCTGCGCGAGGAGCTGACCGGCGTCCGGCAGCGGCACTTCGAGGTCGAGTCGTGGCGGTCGATCGTGGAGCGCCGGCCGGACGGCTCCATGATCAGCGAGGCCACCGTCAAGCTGCACGCCAAGGGCGAGCGGATCATCGCGACCGGCGAGGGCAACGGCCCCGTCAACGCCCTCGACAACGCGCTGCGACTCGCGCTCGGCCGCCTCTACCCGGAGCTGGCGCGGCTGGAGCTGGTCGACTACAAGGTCCGCATCCTGGAGGGCGCGCACGGCACCGACGCGCGGACCCGGGTGCTCGTCGAGTCCGGCGACGGCGAGCGCGAGTGGGGGACCGTCGGCGTCGAGGACAACGTGATCGCCGCGTCCTGGCAGGCCCTGGAGGAGGCTGTCACCTACTGCCTGCTCCGCGCCGGCTACGAGGCCGGCTGAGGCGGGAATCTCCGCGCGGTCGCGGGCATTATCAGGGCATGAGCACCGAGATCAGCGACAACGCCGAGCAGAGCCGCTACGAGATCCGGGTGGACGGCGACCTCGCCGGATTCGCCGAGTACGAACGGGGAGAGGGCACCGTCGTCTTCACCCACACCGAGGTCGACTCCGCGTTCGAGGGCAAGGGCGTGGGCAGTGCGCTGGCACGCGGCGCCTTGGACGACGTCCGCTCCAAGGGTTTTTCGGTCGTCCCGCTGTGCCCGTTCATCAAGAAGTGGATTGACAGACACCCGGATTACCATGGCCTGGTGCGCTAGCCGCGTCGCGTTAAAGGAACGCGCCGATGCTCGCGGACACGGGGAGCGGCCCGTTCGTTCGGATGAACGGGGATCTTTCCGTGAGTATCGGTACGGTCACGCAGAAAGTTCGCCAAACCGGCGAAACCGGTAGCGGATTTCAGTTGAAGGATCCACTATGGCATTCTGCGCGGCACGTGCGCGCAAGCCCCGTCCCCTGTGAACCGATGTCCCTGCGACCCGACCCGCCGGAGTGATCGTATGCCTGTCCGACCCTGGAGCCCCGAGGACCTTGGGCGTCCCACGGACGGGACCTGGGCCGACGTGGCGTTCGGCCTCGGCGAGACGTACGAGCGCGAGGGCCGTCTGGAGCAGGCGGCCGGCTGGTACCGGCGGGCGGCCGAGTCCGGGAGCGCCGACGCCGCGCTGCGCCTCGGCGCCGTCCTCGGGCGGATGGCCGACGCCGGAGCCGACCACACGGCCGTCGAGCTGCTGGCGGAGGCGACCCGCTGGCTCAGCGGCGCGCAGGACGCCACCACTCCCGACGCGATCGAGCTCATCACCGCTACGCTCAACCGGCAGATGCGGCAGGCCGCGCGCCGCGGACTCGAACCGGCCCCCGCCGGCTGACGCCGGGGGGGGGGGGGGGGGACCCATACCGCACCCCCGGGGGGGGGGTACCAGATTTAGGGGGGAGTGGGAGG